>NZ_OY776220.1:2210000-2437500 GCF_963675415.1 uncultured Trichococcus sp. | reverse complement strand
CCCAATCGCTGCATCCATCGCCAACACTGCACCATCACTAGCCTTTGCGCCAATAAGAAATGCCGGAAGGCATCCTGCAGCCTCTGCAATCAGTGCAACAGTGTCTGCGCCGACTTTGAGGAAGAACTTTGCCCGCGCCTCAATCAATCCCCGTATGTCTGCAACGGCTGCAAAACGAGGGATTCCTGTACCCTGATGAAGTCTTTCTATAAAGCACAGGAAGCCCAACAGACTTACGCACAGACTTTGTCTGATTCCCGTACAGGCATCAGCCTGACAGAAGAGGAGCTTGCGTATGTGGACGCGCTTGTGTCGCCACTGATCAAACAAAACCAATCGATTCATCACATTTGCGTACACAATGCCGACCGACTGCAGATTTGCGAAAGGACCCTCTACACGCTGGTTGACCGGTGCTACCTTAAAGCCAGAAACATTGATTTAGTGCGTAAACCACGTTTCCGGTTGCGCAAGAAGAAGGTCGAAAAGAAAATCGACAAAGCTTGCCGTACTGGCCGAACGATGGTGGATTACAAACGGTACATGGAAGAACAGGAAGACGTTGCGACTGTCCAAATGGACACCGTAGAAGGCAGAAAAGGAGGGAAAGTTCTCCTCACCCTCCACTTCACGAACTGCCACCTGATGTTGATGTACCTGCGTGACCGCAACACGTCCCAGACTGTCATCGATGTTTTTAATAAGTTGGAGGAAGACTTAGGCGAAGCGGTCTTCCGCAAGTTGTTTCCGGTTGTCCTAACGGACAATGGCAGCGAGTTTTCAAACCCCACAGCCCTGGAAGCCAACCAACGGACAAAAATTTTCTACTGTGATGCCAACGCCCCTTATCAAAAGGGGCAGATTGAGAAGAACCATACCTTAATCCGGTACGCCTTGCCTAAAGGAACCAGCTTTGATGGGCTCACGCAAGAGGATGTCCAACTGTTGGCCTGTCATATCAATTCCTACGCAAGACAAAAGCTAAACGACAAATCCCCTGCGGAGTCGTTTAGCTTCCTTTACGGAGCTGATTTCCTCCGTAACTTGGGTATAGAACTAATCCCACCTCATACAATAAACCTATCCCCCTCGCTATTCAAGAAAGAAGGTTTGTCAGATGGCAACTAAACGATTCCCGCTTTACGATGAACAGGGCCGAGAGTACCTATTGACCGCTTCTGAAACCATTGATTTCCTTTTGGAAGAAGTGCTTGCGTTACGCCAGACTGTGTTCGATCTGGAAAACAAAGTATCCCGCCTTTCAGAAGGTCCGCTGAACAAAAACAGCTTTGAAGAGGAAGGAATCCCATTCTAATCAGTAAATAGCAGCAGAACATTGTCCACAATAAAATATCTTTTAGGGGTGGAATTTACTCTTGCGAAAAAACGCAGAATCTTCACCTTCGGTTTGTCATGCCCAAAAAAAGGCCGAATTCGATGCGATGATTGTTCCAAAGCATACAAATTGACCTTTTCGGCATTCATTTTTTGTCTATTTCGCTTTTCATCGGATCCAGCGTGGAATTTAGTTTTACAAACTGGAATTTACTATTGCAAGTAACCAATATTTTGAATTTTTTTGTTCTTCTCCAAGCTTTTGGCTGACTTTAAGGCTATAAATCCTAACGCCCGCATCAAAAGGATTTAGGGGCCACCTCCCGGCAGCCCCAACTCCATCACGGCTTAATGACGACGGCTTCCCTTCACCTGAACCAATTCATCATACAAGTACACAGCAAGCTCCGGCCCTTCCTCAACGGTAAGGATCACTTCTCCCTCATTCACTTCCACATCAAGCAGGCTGCCGCGGAAATTGATCTTAAAGTCATAGCCTTGCCAATTTTTCGGAACGAAAGGTTTGAAGTGCAGAAAGCCCTCTTTCACGCGCATTCCGGCAAAGCCTTGGACGATAGCCAACCAGGCGCCGCTCATCGAAGTGATGTGGAGCCCGTCATCCGTGTCATTATTGTAGTTGTCCAGATCCAATCTTGCGGTGCGCGCGTACAATTCGACCGCTTTTTCTTCTTTGCCGAGTTCCGCAGCCAAAACAGCATGCACAGACGGTGACAAAGAAGATTCATGCACAGTCATCGGTTCATAGAAATCAAAATTGCGTCTCTTTTCTTCCATGCTGTAGCGGTCGTTCAGGAAGTAGATGCTCTGCAGGACATCCGCTTGTTTGATGAACGGAGAGCGCAGGATTTTATCCCAAGACCAGTGCTGATTCAATGGCCTTTCGCTCGGATCCAGCGTATCGGCCGGGCGAAGGTCTTTATCCAGGAATGTATCGTGCTGGACAAAAACGCCCAGTTCCTCATCATACGGATAATACATCCGCGCAATAATATCCTGCCAATGATCCGTTTCCGTTTCCGTCAGGCCGTGCTCTGCCCATTTCTCCGGGGATGCTTTCTTGAGCGCGTCCAGCGTGTACTGCAGCGTCCAAGTTGCCATATTATTGGTGTGGTAATTATTGCTTACGTTGTTTTCGTATTCATTCGGTCCGGTCACGCCATGGATCATGTATTTTTGATTGCGTTTGGAAAAATGGACCCGATCCGCCCAGAACCGGGAAATCCCGACAAGGACATCGATTCCCGTCTCGACTAGGTAGCTTTCATCGCCAGTATAATTTGTGTAATTATGGATGGCATGCGCGATTGCCCCGTTGCGGTGGATTTCTTCGAAAGTGATTTCCCACTCATTATGGCATTCGATTCCCGTGAAAGTGACCATCGGATACAATGCGCCTTTCAACCCCTGCTGGCGCGCGTTATGGTAGGCACCCGGCAACTGCTGATGGCGATAGCGCAACAATTGGCGGATCACTTTCGGTTCGGCCACGGAAAGGTACATCGGCACCATGTATGCCTCCGTATCCCAATAGGTGGCGCCGCCGTATTTTTCTCCTGTGAAACCTTTCGGTCCGATATTCAAGCGTTCATCCTCTCCATAATAAGTAGAAAACAGTTGGAAAAGATTGAAGCGGATTCCCTGCTGCGCTTCATCATCGCCCGTTATTTTCACGTCCGCTTTCATCCATCTCGCTTCCCAAGCATCTTCATGTTCGGCGAGCAAAAGATCGTAGCCTGCCTCAGCTGCTTCACTGGCCATCTTCTTGGCGATGAACGCCTGCTCGGCATCCGGAATGTCCCGGCTGGTGACGACGGCCACGTACTTGTCCAAGACTGCCTTTTCGCCTGCGGAAACGATCCCGGAAAAAGTTTCTTCTACTAAAAGCCCGCTTTCATTGCTGCCCGTCTGTCCCAATCCGTAAATACGGTTGCTCATCGCTGCTGTGACCGTGAACTGCTCGACACCGAACGGATTCGGAATCGTTTTGGCACTCAGGCTGACTGGCGCATCCAGCGTACGGCCGGCCTCCTCCCAGAACATCTCCTCGTAATTCGCATCTTCGTTCGTCACGTTACCGTCCAGACGCGGATGGAATTCCAGGTCAGCGGACCCTTTCAGCACTTCTGCCGTTACCCGCAAAAGGCAAAGTTCCTTCTGCGAGATGCTGACGAAGCGTTGGAAAGTGAACTTGATTTCTGCAGCATCTCCCTCGCTTTTACAAATGAAGCTGCGGTTCAATACGCCTCGGCGCATGTCCAATTCCATATGAAAATCCGCGACAGGCTGCTTCGCCAAATCGAGCGGTTCTCCATCGATGAGGATGCCGACAGCAATGAAGTTCATGGCGTTGATGACTTTGCCGAAGTATTCCGGATAGCCGTTCTTCCACCAGCCCACACGCGTTTTGTCGGGATACCAGATGCCCGCCAAGTAGGTCCCTTCATGGGTATCGCCTGAGTAGCCTTCCTCAAAATTTCCGCGCATCCCCATATACCCATTGCCGATCGCGGTCAGGCTTTCCTGCAGCCGTTTCTCTTCTTTATCCAGTACAGCTGTCTTTATTTTCCATGGATCGATATCAAACAGTCTTTTCATGAACAGTCCTTCTTTCCGAGATCAGATGCCGGTCCTTCGCGGAGCCCGCATAAGAATGATTGTTTTGATGACTCCATTATCCCAATTTTGACCGTCTCAATGCAAGCGCAATCACAGCTTGCACTGCAATATTTCCATTTTATTCCAAACCTTTTTCTTGCGCGCTTAGACTTCTGTCAGCAGTGCCTCGCCGTAGCTCTTGATCAGGATCGGCTCGCTTCGGGTTTCCAGCAACCCTTCACGGACTTGGTACTCTTGGTCATCCAGCAGATTCCGGTAATCACCGTCAGGCAAATCGACGGCGATGTTGGCCGCTTTCCCGTCCAGGCAGAAGATGCCTGTCAGCCTTTCATTTCCGTGCCGGTAATGGCCGATCACCGTCTCCGATCCGGTGGCTGCCGTCAGGTCATAACTCCCCTCCCGAACTGCCGCTTCCCTTTTGAAACGTTGCAGCCGCTGCAGCAAAGGCGTCAGATCCTCATCATGAGTCCACGCAATCGGATCCTTTTCGAACAGATCCGGCAGATGCGCCGTCGCGGTCTCCTGTCCACCGAAGAGCAGCAGGGTCCCTTTCTGGAAGTAGGTAAAGGCAGTCCAATTCCGCAGCCTGCCGATGTCTTCGACTTTTGAGCGGATGCGCGGATGATCATGGTTTTCCAGGAAACGCAGTTTGACATAGTTCACGGGGTAGATGCCGTCCTGGAACAAAAGGACATCCAGATAATTTTTGAGGCTGATTTCTCCCCAAAAGTAAGCTTGTTGAAAATCGTGCACATCATAGTCGTAGGTGATGTCGAAGGCTTCATACAATTCGCTGTCGGAATGGCCGATATTGCCGCGATCCCTATTCATCCTCAGAAAACTAGGATGGACCGATTCGGCCAACCAGACAACACCTGTTTTGACTTCCGCGACTTCCTTTCTGGCGCGCACCCAAAAGTCCACAGGTACGAGACTCGCCACATCGCAACGGAAGCCATCCACGATTGTTGCCCATTGCTTCAATGTTTCAATCTGATAATCCCACAATTCCGGATGGCTGTAGTCCAAGTCGACGATGTCGTACCACTCGCCGACTTTATTGCCCATTTCGCCGTTCGGCCTGCGGTAAAACCACTCCGGATGCTGTTCGACAAGCCGCGAATCCGGCGAAGTGTGGTTGTAGACGACATCGATCATCACCTTCATGCCCAGATCGCGGATTGCGGCGGCCAGCGCTTTGAAGTCGTCCATCGTTCCGTAGGCAGGATTGACGGCGCGGTAATCTTTGATGGCATAGGGGCTGCCCTCCAATCCTTTGCGCTTCGTTTCGCCGATGGGATGGATCGGCATGAACCAGATGATGTCGGCCCCCAGCCCCTTGATCCGTGGCAGATCAGGGATGATGGCGTTAAAAGTCCCTTCAGGTGTGTGGTTACGCACATAAATGCAATAGATGATTTCATTCCGCAAGTTCAAGAATGTGTCTTTCGCCATAAGGATCCCCCTTAACTATTATTTTAGCTATTGTAAACGGTCTGGAAAACAGCTGCCCCGTAAGGCGCCAGATACAGCGTTTCCCCTTCCACCCAGTTCCCTTCATTCTGCAACAGAATTTGGCGGTAACCATGGGGCTCCAACGGATGAAGCACGAATTCCTTCGGCTGGTCCGTGACGTTGCAGATGACCAGACCGACCTGTTTGTCCATCACGCGCTCATAGACATAGAAGTCATCGTGCGTATCCCAGAGATGATAGTCGCCTTCGACGAACAGATCCGTCTGCTTCAGATCCAATACTTTCCGGTAAAAATGCAGGATACTATCGGGATCTGCTTCTTCCGCCGCTACGTTATACTCCGCTTCGACGTTGACGCCACTCCACGGGGCAACCGTCGAAAAACCGGCAAAAGCCGACTGATCCCATTGCATCGCACCGCGGCTGGCATCCTTGGAACTTTCCCGCAGATTGTAGAGAACCGCCTCTTCGCTGTACCCCAACGCCAGCGCATTCTTATAGAACGTCTGCGCTTCCGGCGATTTGAAATCTTTGATGTCGTTCAGGTAAAGGTTCTTCATCCCAAGTTCTTCCCCGTTCAGGATGAAGGGGATGCCCTTCTGAAGATACATCAGAGCCGCCAGCATTTTCGCGCTGTTATCGCGGTGCTTACTGTCGTCTCCGATCCGGGAAACGACCCTAGCCATATCATGATTGTTCCAATAGAGCGTCGGACCGCCGACATCCGCCATGACTTGCTGCCATTCCCGCAGATTTTTCTTGAAGGCGCCATAAAGCAGTTTCGTCTTCTGCATATTTGGGGAAAGGCGCGGGTCTTTCGATTTTTCATCCATCGTGAAATAACGGAAAGTGATGACCGTATCGCAACCTCCGACAACCGGATCCGTATAGGAACGCGCCAGCTCGACGGTGGCCGAGGCTGCCTCCCCTACGATGAAGGTATCCGGATAGCGTTCCCGCAGAGTCGAGGTGAAGAATTTCATGTACTCGTTGATTTTCGGCAGATTGGCGTAATAGTTCTCAGCCAGCCCGATTTCCCCTTCCTCCAGCCCTTCCACATCCGGAAAACCTTCTTCCTTTTGCAGATGGATGAAAGCATCCAGACGGAACCCGTCGACACCTTTATCGAGCCAGAAAAAGGCGATGTCCACCATCGCGCGCCGCACTTCCGGATTGGCCCAATTCAGATCGGGCATCTCTTTCGCAAACAGATGGAAATAATACTGATCACCGGATGGTTCCTTTTCCCAGACAGTGCCAGTGAAAAAGGATTCCCAATTGTTCGGCAGATCTTTTCCGCCGTTTTTGCCGTCCGCCCAGATATAATAATCGCGGTACGGATTGTCTTTCCCTTTCAACGCTTCCTGGAACCACGGATGCTGGTCCGAAGTATGGTTCATCACAAAATCAAAGATGACTTTGATGCCGCGTTTGTGCGCCTCGAGGATCAGTTCTTCAATCTCAGCCATCGTCCCGAAAATCGGATCGATCTCCAGAAAATCGGAAATGTCATACCCGTTGTCGACTTTCGGCGATTTGAAGATCGGATTCAGCCAAATCATATTGACGCCTAAATTTTGAATATAATCCAACCGGTTGATGACGCCGCGGATGTCACCGACACCATCCCCGTTGGAATCCTGGAAACTCATCGGATACACCTGGTACACAATCAATCCATGCCACCACTCACGCACATTGCCCATATCAAAAACCTCACTTTTTGCTGAAAAATAGCAAGAATAATACCTATCTTAAGATTACCGAAAAGACCTGATAAAAACAAATGTGAGGATACAATAAATTCCGTATATATTCCCGAACCTCGCAACCCGACATCATTTTCTGTACGATTTTCCCTTTTTCTTGATATAATGATAAAATTAAGGAAATCAAACTAACTTACTCATCATCCAAAAGGGGTCCTCACTTATGAAAAAAACAATCGGATTCATCGGCAGCGGGAATATGGGCGGAGCCATCATCGGCGGGCTTGTCGGTTCTGCGCTTGTCGCACCTAACCAAGTCATCGTTTCCAGCCAAGATAACGAAAGCCTGCAAGCACTGAAGGAGCAGCACGGCATCCGCATCGCGGCCGACAACAGACAGGTGGCAGCCGAAGCGGACATCCTCTTCTTGGCCGTCAAACCGAATGTCTACAACATCGTCATCGACGAAGTCAAAGCAGCCATCAAAGAGAACGTAGTCATCGTCACGATCGCAGCCGGAAAAAGCTTAAGCGATATCGAAGAACGCTTCGGCCGCAAAGTGAAAGTAGTCCGCGCCATGCCGAACACCCCTGCTTTGGTCGGCGAAGGCATGACCGGCATCTGCGCCAACGAAGTGGTGAACGTTGCAGAGTTGACGGATGTCAAAAACATCTTCGACAGCTTCGGCCGCAGCGAAATGGTTTCGGAATACATGATGGATGCGGTGACAGGCGTCAGCGGTTCATCCCCTGCCTTGGTATTCATGTTCATCGAATCTTTGGCGGACGGGGCCGTACGCGGCGGCATGCCTCGCCAACAGGCCTACAAATTTGCGGCACAGGCTGTCCTCGGTTCCGCAAAAATGGTGCTGGAAACTGGCAAACATCCAGGCGAACTTAAAGATATGGTCTGCTCTCCGGGCGGAACGACGATCGAAGCCGTTGCAGAATTGGAAAAAAACGGATTCCGCTCCGCTGTCATCTCGGCAGTCCAGACAACCATCGACAAATCCATCGCCATGAGCAACCCGAAAGAAAACTGAATCCATCCAAAACGAAACCCCTGAGCCGCTACATTAGCCCTGGGGTTTCATTTGTGATGCAAAAAAACTCTTCCCCGGAAAATCCGAGGAAGAGTTTTTAACTATTAATGATGGTGGTGATGATGGCCGGCAGTTTCCGCTCCATCATCGATATCTTCTTTTTGGACCCCTTTTTCCTGGCACTCAGGACAGATGCCGTAGACTTCCATGCGGTGATGGCTGACTTGGAAACCGGTCAAATTCTCGGCAACCATCTCCACATCATCCAATACCGGATAATAAAGGTCGACGATTTTTCCGCAACTTTCGCAGATAGCGTGGTAATGTTGCGTGTTGCTGAAGTCAAAACGGCTTGAAGCATCCCCATAAGCCAATTCCTTCACAAATCCGATTTTCACAAAAAGTCTCAAGTTGTTGTAAACAGTGGCTGCGCTCATATTCGGAAAACGATCGGCCAATGCTTTGTAGATATCATCTGCTGTCGGATGCATCTTGGACTCGACCAAATATTCCAAAATCGCGTAACGTTGTGGTGTAATTCGGATATTTGCGTTTTTCATTTTTTCGATTGAATCATTTACGATTGTATGGTGCATGCTGTATCCCCCCTCTTCTGGAATAACTTGTATATGATAGTCATTATAATTTACATTTTGCTGAGTTCATCATATATCGATTTGCCGAAAATAGCAATACATAAGCCCTGAACATTCACAAAAAATGCTTACTTTTTATTATTTTGCCGCTGATGACAGCGGATGCAAAACGGTGCTTGAATCAGGATACTTTCATCCAATCTTTACACCGGCTCCTGATTGGTATATTCTTAACTTGAATCGCTATGATTAGTCATCTACACAAATTATTGACATGGAGCTGAAACTTATGAAACTTGGCGCCCGCACCTTTAAAACGGGTCTCGCCGTCGCACTATCTATGATCGTCGCCCAATACTTCCGATTCGAAGGAGGAGGTGTCATCGCAGGCATTGCAGCCATCTATTCCACCCAGCCTTCACTTGGCCGTTCCTATACCAACCTGAAGAGCCGAATCATGGCCAATACAATCGGTGGCTTGGTGGCCGTTTTCGTTGTCATGACGCTGGGATACAACATCTATCTCCTCGGTATTTCGGTCATGCTGTTGATCGCCATCCTGAATGCCCTCAAGCTCGAAGACGTGATCGGGCTGTCGATTGTGACATTGATCGTCATCATGGTCGGCACGGATGACAATTTGATGTTAAGTGCCACCTACCGCGTATTGGAAACATTCATCGGCGTCATCATTGCCTTTTTGGTCAACACATTCGTCGCTCCACCGCGATACGACGAGCGCTTGTACCACACGGTGGATTATGCCACTACCGAGTTTCTGATTTGGATCCGTGCCGGTTTGCGCAAAAACACCGAGTACTCCATCATGAACAACGACCTGAAATGGGCGCGCACGCAGCTCAAAAAAATGGACAATCTCTATCAGTACTTGACCGAAAGCGGTCTGTTCAACAAAAAAAATAAGTACCAGAACAAAAAAATGCTGGTCGTCTACCGCAAAATGATCCAAACGACCCGCTCCGCCTTCCACGTCCTGGAAGTTCTTCACGATTACGAAAATGTTTTTTATCAGTTCCCTGTCGAAATGCGCGTCATGATCCGCGAACGCTTGGAAACTCTGATGAGTGGGCATGAGCAGATCATGCTGAAATTCAGCGGACGTGTCCGGGCTAATCAAGTCAACTTCTTTGAAGCTGATAAAGCCCAACGCCATGAAATGATGGACGTCTTTTTCCAGCGCGCCCAGGAAGAAAGTGATTTCGGCAAATACAGCAGTTCCGAAAGCTACGGCATCATCCATCTGATGAGTGCCATCCTGGCATACGAAGACGATCTCGTCCACTTCAACAAATTGGTCCGCAGCTACAAAGCGACCCCGGGCAATAAATCAAAGAACATCAACAATATCGAAGACATCATCCACTAAACAGCCGACTCGGTTTGTTCAGTGGCAGCAATAAAGAGGCACGCACTCGACCAGGAGTATTCCTGGTCGAGTGTGCGCCTCTTTGATATTCTGAAACCTTTTGTGAGACTAGTTTTGGAATGCCCATCTTTCGATGGCGTGGGCCACGCCGTCTTCTTCGTTGGATAAGGTGATTTCGTTCGCGATACTCTTCAGATTGTCGGTTCCATTGGACATCACGACACCCAGACCGGCAACTTGGATCATTTCGTAATCGTTCTCGCCGTCCCCCAGCGCCATCACTTCCTCAATCGCGATCCCCAGATGGTCCGCCAGTTTTATCAAGGCAGTGCCTTTATTCGAGTTCTTTTCCATCACTTCCACAAGGAAATCCTGGCTGCGGACGATATAGAAGGCATTCCGCATCTTGTCGGGGATTGCCGAATCGATGACATCCACCTCGCTCGGTTCGCCGATGTAAAGGATCTTCATCAACCCCATCTCTTCGGTTACCGCTTCGGGATTCAATACACTGATTTCCATGTTGACCAGCGTGGCATCCTTTTGCATTTCTTCCGTCACTTCATCTTCCAGACTGTAGTAATGGTGCTCCCCGACCAACAGCGTGCCAGCAGAAAAACCTTTCCCGAACTCGTAAATTTCCTGCACTTCCTCAAGCGTCAAGGTCTTTTTGTAGACCGTTTCGTTCGTGTCCGCGCGCAGAATATAGGCGCCATTCTGCGCGATGATGTAGTCCTCATGCTCTCCGAATCCCAGTTCATCCGCGTAAGGCTTAATGCCAGCAGGCGGTCGGCCGGTGCAAAGAACGATTTTGATGCCGCGGCGCATGGCCTCTTGGATCGTCTCTTTTACTTTTTGCGTCATCACTTTCTCGCCGTTGACCAACGTGCCGTCGATATCGATCGCTATCATTTTTATCATCTGTATACCCCACCTCATCTTTATCGTTCAACATCCTACTCTGTCCATTGTACCAAAAAATGTTTCGGGATGTGACAATCTTGCATCAATCCGCATGACAAGTGCTGCAAATGTTACAAAAAACAGCAATCAGGCTGTCGCCTGGGTCCGCTAACTCCGGCCAAGGCAAGGGCCGCAGGAGGTCATCGCGAATTCGGCGGTCCATCTCCGGCGAGCAACCGCTGGCCGGAGATGGGCACAGTTTCGATCGCTCTCCTCCGGCCAAGCCTTCCTTCACCGAAGTTCAGCTACTGCCAGTCCATTCGCACACAAAAAACGGTCGCCTCATATGAGACGACCGCCCGGACTACCATCATTTATTTTTCGTAAGCACTGTAACGGAAAGGTTTTCCACCCGGATGCGGGATAGCCCTTCAGCCATTCCGGGCGCATCCAAGCGTGCTTTGCCGTCCTCTACCAACACCCGATAGTCCCCGGCTTCAACATCAAAATCGATGGCATTCGTCTGGCCATTGAAGATGACGTAGTATAATTTTTCCGTGTCCTCCAGCTGATAGACAACGATCTGATAATCGGCTTTGAGTATATTCATGTGCCCCTTGATTTCATCGATGGTCCGCAAGCGGAATAACGGCTCCCGTTTGCGCAATGCAATCAAGCCCTTCATGTAATCCACAGCCTGTTTCATCTCGGAACGGCGGTGCCAATCCATGCGGTTGATGGAATCCGGCGCGTTGTAGCTATTCTCCAGCCCGTTCTTTGTGCGCATGAACTCTTGCCCTGCATGAATGAACGGGATACCTTGGCTCAACAAAATGAAGCTGCTTGCCAAAAGGTGACGCCGCATACGGGAATCTTCCTCATCCCACGGCATCGAAATCTTCAACTTGTCATAAAGCGTCAGATTGTCGTGGGCCTCCACATATTGCACAATCTGAGCCGGCGTCTTGTAATTGCCCCGGTTAGCGGGATAGTACGCCCCGCCCTGCAGATTGGTGGCGACCCAGCCTTCCATGAACGGTTTGCCGGTGACAAATCCGGTATCGTTGCCGCTGTTGAAGTCGGAACCCTTGATCGCTTCGCGCAAAGCATCATTGAAATGAGCCACACCAGGCATGCGGTCCGCATTCTGTTGGACAGCCTTTTGCGAAGGCGGCAGATTGGTGTTCAGATTCCAGCCTTCACCAAGCATGATGATGGAAGGATCGATTTCATCCAAAGCGACACGGATTTCGTTCATCGTATCGATATCATGGATGCCCATAAGATCGAAGCGGAATCCATCCATATTGAAGTTCTTGGCCCAATAGGTGATGCTGTCGACGATGTATTTGCGCATCATATAACGCTCCGAAGCAGTATCGTTACCGACGCCTGTCCCATTCGAGAGCGTTCCATCGGAATTTCTGCGGAAATAATAACCGGGCACGGTCTTTTCCAACGCATGCACTTTCGGTAAATAGACATGATTGTAAACGACATCCATAATGACCCGGACCCCAGCATCGTGCAACGCTTGGATCATTTCCTTCATCTCAAGGATGCGCACTTCCGGTTGGTAAGGATTGGTCGCGTAGGATCCTTCCGGAACATTGAAGTTCTGCGGGTCATAGCCCCAGTTGTATTGTTGCAACGGTTCCAGCTCATTGACAGTTGAAAAATCAGCCATCGGCAAAAACTGGACATGTGTCACGCCCAATTCCTTCAGATAGTCCAGCCCTGTCTTGTCGCCATCCGCAGATAAGGTCCCTTCCTCGACAACACCCAAGAATTTGCCTTTGTTTGTAATCCCGCTTGTTGGGGAAATCGTGAAGTCACGAATATGTAATTCATAAATAATGGCGTCGACTGGTGAAGCGATCGGCTCCAATCGGGCTCCCCATCCTTTCGGATTCGTGTTGACTGCATCCAAAATGACGGAGCGTTCGCCGTTTGCGGTGGTCGCGTAGCTATAGGGATCGACCGTCTCGACAACTTTGCCATCAGGAAAAGTGATCGAATATTTGTAGGCAGTTCCCGCATAGTCCCCAATCATAATGAGCTCGTGAGTTCCTCTTCCGCCTTTCCCCATCGTATGTCTTATCTTTTCTTTGCGATACAGACTTTCATAAACAATTACTTCTACGCTGAGCGCAGTCGGAGCCCACAACCGCAGAATCGTCCTTTGCGGTGTATAGAGTGCCCCCAATTCTCCATCAAATGAATATTTTTTATCAAAAACAGGCGACTGTACAAATTGCTCTAGTCGATCATCTAAATTATCTAAATTATATTGATAATAAGTAGTCGATAGAACGTCAGTCCGTTTCCGTTCATCAACTTGTATTTGCATGACATTACCTCCGAAAAATCTCTCTTCTGATGAAATTGCGTTTATGCGGATGGCTATCGTGCGGCGGTTTCCAAATTTGTCTGCATATTTGTGAAATACATAGCCTTGGACCTACACAGAACCCCTTTTATAAAAACGCTTACATCTTTTGGTTACGCCATAATTATACACCAGAAACTCTGTAATATCAATCTTTCAAAGAACACCTTAATAAGTAAGGACAATAATGTTTTTGTGTTATCCTTACTCACGTTATTTGTGAAGCACGGATTAAATGCGGTTGACCTATCCGCTTTTACATGGGCAAAAATCCAAAAAAACCACTAAAAAAGCCCGCATTTACCGGACGATCCGGCAAATACAGACTCTATTTTTTGTGTTTTGCATCTTGGGAATCGGCTCAAATCCGACAGGACCACGTGAGCGTATCACTACTCAGTCATCACTGTTTCTGGGTCGATTGCGCTATCTTCACTTGGATCGACCGATACTACTGGTGTTTCAACAACCGGCGCAACGTATTCATAGGTCGGCGCCACATAGGTGGGCGCTTCATAAACCGGCTCTTCGTACACTGGCTCTTCGCTGACAGTCTCTTCGATTACGGTCACAGGCACTTCCGGCACGACTAAGGTTGGTGCAATCGGTGTGTAGGCAGGCTTTTCGCCTTCCACGTACAAACCGGCCGTCGTATCGATCATTTTTGTCCGCAGGCTGTTGGCAAACAGTTCACCGTAAAGTTGCTGTCCGGCTTCATTCAGTTCCAAACCGGCTGAACCCATAAAGTTGGCCACCGTTTCGTTGCGGTTCGTCAACTCAGCTAAGAAATCCGCATGCAGATCGTATAGCGGAACGGTGAAAGCAGCGTTTTCTTCCCCCAAATTATTGGTATAGTTCCGATAATCCAAGGAACGTGAATTCCAATCGGCCATTTTGGCTTCTGCCGGAGCCGGTGTCACCAATACGATCAACGCATCTGGCAAGGCAGCTCTGATTTCATCATAGATTGCATAGATGTTTTGCGTGGATTCGACCAGACTGATATCAACCACTTGATCGGTCTTCGTCGGAATGGTGTAGAAAATCACATCCGGATTGCCAGCGACCATTTCCTGAACATACTGGCTGCTCAGATAAACCGAGCTGCTGTCGGACGGATAGCTGAAGAACGACGTCGTCAGATTCTCAAGCGGATAATCGGCTTGGATGTCAGCGATGGCGGACTTGGCCCAAGCCGCATCGGTTGCGACATCACCGAAAAAGGCGACGTTGATTTCCTTCGTATGATGGTGAACGTATTGCAGATAATCGACGACCGATGCATTGCTTCTGTTCTCTGCGAAAGCGGCCAAGAACTGCGCATAAGCTTCGGATGTGTCGCTCTCTGCGACTGTAGACTCTTGCGAGGAAGCCGTTCCGGAAACCGTTTCCGTTTGTTTTTCCCCTTCGCTCAATAGAGCCTCTTTTTTACCGGCCGCGTATTTATATCCAAAAAGAACAATGGCAATCGTAAGGATACCCATGATGGAAACAAGCACTATTTCCCTTTTTTTCATTCTGATTCCTCCAATATTTTAATCGTATTTCAAATATTGACTCTTTAATGCAGATATATTTATCATAATATAACGGTTGTGTTAATGCACGGTATTTTTTCGGACAGGCGGATATTTCGATAAAAAACCAGCCGATCATGAAGCTCGACTGGTTTTTTATTATTTGGATTCATCACGAGTTTTGCTGATTATGCGACAGCTGACAGTACCGCTCATACCATAAGTCGACGTATTCTTTGGAGAATGGACCCTTTTCTTCATTGATCCAGCTCACCAAAATCTTGACGTTCTCCTTCAGGATATGGTCGATCTCTTTTGGGTAATTCATGCGATTGCGATGCAATTCATACTCATCTACATCAAGCAAACGTTTTTCACCATCAGGAAAAACTTTAATGTCCAAATCATAATCGATATACTTCAGTGCTTCCTGGTCGATCACATAAGGCGATGCCAGATTGCAATAGTAGGAGACACCCTTTTGGCGGATCATGGTGACGATGTTGAACCAATAATGTTTATGGTAATACAACAATGCAGGCTCTCTGGTGACCCAGCGACGCCCATCTGCTTCCGTTACTAAGGTGTGATCATTACAGCCGATTATGGATTGGTCACTAGTTTTTAATACCATGGTGTCACGCCACGTTCGATGCAGGCTGCCGTCATGCTTATAACTCTTTATGGTGATGAATTCTCCCTCCCGAGGATTATGCATCACGGTGCCCAACTTTCTTCAACTATTTGAGTCCTCGCCGGAAATCATTTCGGCGGAACTCTCAACTTTCAGTTCATTGAACAGTATATCATAGAATGGAAATAGATTGCGAAACTTTAGCCATTATAGACCAAATTCTTTTCGGGTTTGTTGCTTGAACTGTTGCCACATTTTTTGCTGCGGCACCGGGAAGGCATAGTCGGCAAAATCGTTTTCGCTGACCCAACGGCATTGTTCGGGCAACTGGCTTTCAGCGTCCGCCAACACACGTCCGTAATAGCCGGTGATGTGCCATTTGATGTGACTGAAGACATGCTTGACCGATCCGGTTTCCGCCTTCAGCCAGACCGGCTTCAAGCCGTACTTTTCGGCTACAGCCGCTGAAAGCTGGGCTTCAATCTGGCTGAAGGAAGGCAACTTTTTGTCGGCCTTCTTCGCTGCTTCCGTCAGCTTCGGGAAATCCTCCGCGACCAGCAATTCCGTCTGGATACTGCCCGGTTCTGGTTCCGCATCCACTGATCCGGGTATCGCATCAAGGTCGAGCTGCATCAACGGGAATGTCCAGAAATCCGCCAACAAACCGTTGCTCGGGCGCTTCTCCAAAAGGAACTGCTTCTCGCTGTTCTGCAGGATGACGCCCTGCAGGTTCATCGGCACCGGCCTTTTGGCTTTGCTCTTGACCGGATAGAGATGCATCGTTCCGTTTTTGTAGGCGGCATTGAAGGCCTTGATCGGGCTGATCTCAGGCTGCGGATTCAGCGGCGAACAGATGCTCGAACCCAGATCCATCAAAGCTTGGTTGAAATCTCCCGGTCGCTCCGGATCGATCAGTTCGCGCACGACCGCCTCGAATATTTTCCGGCTGGCCGGCTTGGCGATATCGGCATCGATTTCGAACAACCGACTCATGACGCGCATGACGTTGCCGTCGACTGCCGGCTCGGGGATCTGGAAGGCGATGCTGGAAACGGCGCCCGCCGTATACGGACCAATTCCCTTCAGCTTCGCGATTTCCTGCGGATCGACGGGGAATACTCCGCCGTATTCGGCGACGATCTGTTGCGCAGCCTTCTGCATGTTCTTGACGCGGGAGTAATAACCGAGTCCTTCCCAAGCCTTCAGGATCGCATCTTCCGGCGCTGCCGCCAATGCTGCGATGTCCGGGAACTTATCCAGGAAATTGTGGTAATACGGAATCACCGTGTCCACCCGCGTCTGCTGCAGCATGATTTCCGAAACCCAGATGCTGTAGGGATCGCTCGTCCGGCGCCACGGCAGGTCTCGTTTCTCTTTGTCGTACCAATCCAACAGGGCTTTGCGGAAAGCCTGTATCTTCTCCGCCGGCCACATTTCGATGCCGGCTGCTTTGAATATTTTTTCGTGTTCCGAATTTATCATTATTCTGTTTCCTGTTCCTTTTCTTCGATATAGGCGGAGATCAGCTCTCCCGGGTAACCTTTTTGGTAAAGGCCCGACCTGACCTTTTGATGCAGCTCACGGCCCTTAGCTTTGCGCTCATAACGGCGCCAAAGCTTGTCGCCTTGCATACGCAGTGCGGCCATTTCATCCTCTTCCTCTTTCTCCGTTTCGATCTCGCCCATTACTTCCAGGACGATGTCGGAAGGATAGCCTTTCTGGTGCAGATGGAGTCGGATTTTTGATGCCGCTTCATGCGAAGAGACCCGGCTTTGTTTTCTGAGTTGCTTTTCGGCGATCGTTTGGGCATTTTCCAGCTGCAGTTCATGCGGATATTGTTGCAGGGAAATGGCGATGTCTTCTTCCGACAAGCCTTTTCCTTTCAGTTCGTTTGCGATGAGCTGCGGCCCTTTCAGGTTCAAGTTCGCGGCCGTCCGCGTATAGCTTTCGCCGTAGATGCGGTCGTTGACGTAATTTTGGTCTATCAGCCGCGTCAGCGCCCGTTCGATCGCGTCCGGACTGATTTCTTCGTCGTGCAGTTTTTTTCGGACTTCTTTCTCGCTGCGCAGGCTGTAGGACAGGTAATTGACTGCCGTCGTGTAAGCCATGTAGTCGTAATTTTCCTTCTCTATCTCGGCACTGCGCTCTTTCGTGAGCGTCATCCCTTTATGCAAACCGACCTTGATCAGCACGGCTTCCGATATCGGAAAGGAGTACTCCCCGTCGATGAAGACATTGAAGCGGTCCTTCCGTTTTTTCTGTACGGTTATTTTTGTTACGACAGGCAATTTTTCAGCCTCTTCTTCGGTATGATTCATTTTCTTCATCCTTTCGGCGAATCTCACTTGTCATTATACACGCAAAAACCGAAAGGAACAAAACGTATGTTCGAAATCTTTGTTCGGACCGGTAGCGGATCGGGCGGACTCTGCCGATGTGACATGCGAAGATAGAAATTTGCGCGTTATTCATCTTTACTGCCTCGCTGCGCGCTGAAAAGATGGATAACTTTCTTTTATTCATCTTTTTGGCACCAGTCGCACGCTAAAAGATGAATAACTCTTTTTTATTCATCTTTTCAGCGCACGGAGTACATTTAAGGATGAATAACTCTCGTTTATCCATCCTTTCGGTCTCCGCCCGCCAAACCGACAAAGAGTAAACGCAAAAACACCAACGGCCGCCTCCGGAATGGGGCAGCCGTTGGTGTTTTGGTCAATCACAGAGCCGGTTTCGGTTTGTCCGTCTTTTCATACTCTGGCTCGATGTCTTCTGCATCTTCGCCGGCTTCGGCAACGACAGTGTCGCCACCGAATGGGTCCTTGGAAAACTGGTCCTGCTCGTCCTCCAGTTCCGGCAAGGAATTCTCTGCATCGAACTGCATCTCCGGTAAACGGTGACTGTCTTCCGCCATCGCAGGATCCGCCACCGTTTCCGCTTCGATCGGTTGGCCGGTGATGTCGTCGGTCACATCGGCTGGCTGAGTCGGTGCCGCAGCTCCGGTTTCGGTGACTTCCAGTTTTTTCTCGGCTTCGATGGAGTGAGCCGGCACATCACCGACTTCCTCGCTGTCGGCGGAGGTCCAATCCGGCTTCGTGGCAGTGACAGCCGCAACAGGGACGGCTTTTTCGTCAGGCAGGATGCCATCGCGCACGAGAAATTCGGCATGCTCATCGTTGATCGGAGCGGCATCGTCGATCAGCAGCAGCAATTCGCCCTCATCCAAAGCATCCTCAAACCGTTCGTACGTATCCTCGTCAATGCCGTAACGTTCAAAAATAGCTTCTTCCTCTTCTTCATCCAAATCCACCGTAAAGAATTTCACTATCTTGTCCCACAAGGAATCTTCCTCGCGGTCTTCGCCGGTTATGATGACCTGCACCGCCGTCTCCTCGGTGATGAAATTGCTCTTGCCGTTGCGGGTGATGACCAGCAGTTGCTCAGGCGCATAGCCCTCATGCTTGATCAGATGCGTGATTTCATCGATCAGCATTTCCTGGTTAGCAAAGGTACCTTCGATTCTCTTGTCCATAACGATTCCTCCCATGACTGAAGATTTCTTCTTTGAACTCATTGTAAAATACTTCCAACTGAATCACAAATGATAGCCTATTTTCCCATCATACTAATCTTTACCCGGCATCGCTGATCAGATGGGTGCATTCCTTAAATGGGGCAGCCCCCCATACAGTTTCTCCCGCAACAGGTGCAGCGCTTCGTCCGTCACCGGATTGTCACGCAACGAAGGATGGCGCAAAGCCGTTTCAGCCAAAGAAAACTGAACAATTTGGATATATTCCTCCATCGGAATCGTCGAAAGCCGGGCCGCATTTGCGTGTAAAGCGTTCCCCAGCAGATTGTACTCGCGCTCTTCTTTCATTCCATCAGTGTAATCGAAATTTGTCAGGACGCTGTGCAAAAGGTGATTTTGACGATGGACAGTTTGGCTGGCTTGTTTGACTTTATCGGCGAAAAATTGCGGACGCACCGGTAAGTGGAAAACATGCTGATTCACGAAGTGGACTTCCACTCCCTTTTCCCCTTTTAAAGTCCGGGAATGCAGCACCTTTGAAAGATTGATCCAGGAACTGTTTTTGCGGGTCGGACCGCTCAACGGCAAAAATCGGTACCTTCCAAAAATATAGGGAACACAATGGGTATCCTTACCGCTGACCCGCGTCGAAATCCCGCGAATGAAATCATAATCGAAACCGATCAGTTCAAACAAAGAGAACATCACATTGTTGCTGTTTTCGCGCGTTTTGATGAGGCGACCGTCTTTGAAAAAAATGAGCGTGCGGAAGTCGGTCTGGTGCAGTTGAGGGTCCAAGCTCATAATGTACAGAAATGAGTCATCCAGCACAAACCGATCCAAAGCCCAAGCCCGATCCAAATAAGGCTGGGTGCTTTCCGGATCGAGCAAAACAAAGAAAGGCTCCTCCGTTTCTTTCTGGCTCTGGATCGATGCGGATTCCTGCAAAGACGTCCGCAGACCCGAAAGGATCGTTTCCCACAGTTCGATGTCAAAAGAGCGACCTGCATTTTTTTCATCTGTTGCTCCATTCGTGAATGCTTGTGCCAACAATTCTGCTATTGATTTTCCGACATTATTTTTACCGTGTTGCTCCATCATCAGTTGCTCATCCGCTTGCCGTTTCTGATCATTCGAATAGTTTTTTCCCGTCTTCTTTTCCATAAAATCCCCCAAATTAAATGTTTAATAAAAATATATACTACTTTCAGCTCGAATGATATAGAAGCGCTTACATTTATAGCGTATCCAATAAATTTGTCTGCAAATAGATGACCAGTACCGCTTTTTTCTTTTTTTTTGCCACATTTGCAGTTTTGACCTTGCCGCCTCCGGACCGATAATATAGGCCTCAGCAAGCTTGCCGGGCCGTGATGAGCATGCACAGGGTTCGTCCCCTGCATCACGCCATCCATTACATTACGGAGGCAAAGCCATGAATATCAAAAAAAGAATCTGCACCGATGAAGCCGCCACTCTATTGAGCGACCTGTACGCGGGTGTCATCCACCATTGTCTGAAAAAAATCAATCGGCATCCGGACCACAACGACTACGACGACTTCTACCAATTAGGGCTGATCACCCTTTTCGACACTTACGAAACTTGCCTGAAGGACGCGCTCGCAACCGAGAACCGCTTTCTGTTCGTCAGCTATGCCAAACAAAAAATCCACTGGACTTTCCTGGACCAAATCCGTAAGGACCGCAAAAAAGAAAGCCGCGAAGCCTACCTTTCCGAAGAGGAGCTGGAGGAAATCCCCAATGCAGCCTCATTTGAAGACCAACTGGAGGAAGAAGATCTGCTGCAACGCCTTTGCGCCTGTTTGACAGCCGAGGAGAATGCCTATCTGCGGGACGCGCTGGAAGGACTGAACATCACCGAAATCGCCAAAAAACAAAAGATTTCGCGCAAAACGATCTACAAAAGACGGCGGCAGATCCAAACCAAAGCCAGCACTTTTCTGAAGGGCTGAAAGATGGGGTTACACATCACCTGTCCCCCTTCGTCGTTATAGGTGTAAGCAGTCATGACACTTACCAGAAAAGAAAACGGAGGAATGCCAAATGGTGAAACAATACGAAGAAGGAAACATCGAGCTTTATTTCAATGATTTTGCAAACGAGAAGGAAGTCAAACAGTCATTCGCGAACCTGAAACCGGGCGTCACTGCTGAACAAGTACAATCCTTCCAATCAGCCGTATCCGGCCTCGTCGATCTGCCTGCCGCCTATGCAATCGTTGTCGAAAAGAACCGCTACTCCATCGCCTAAGCCAACCGAAAACAGCTCAATAACCACTAACCATCAGACATCTAGGAGGAAATGAACATGACGACAACTGTAACCTTGGAATTGAAATTTTTGACGGCCGACGGAAAAACCCGCAACTTGAGTGTCAAGAACCCGAAAAGCGGCTTGACATCCGTGGAACTGCAACCGGCGATGGACGCCATCATCGGCCTGAACGCATTCGAAGTGAAAGGCATCAACCCCTTCACCGCAGTAAACAGCGCCCGCTACGTGGAACGCACCATCACTGACCTGATCGCCGAAGCCGAATAAAATTTAGAAAGGCAGTACAAGCCGCTTGGACTGCTGTACAGCTTAAGTATTCATCAACAACGCCCAGGGGTGTCTCATTTGGAGGCACCCCTTTTTGATTATTCATCGAAAACAAGAGACTAAACTGTGAACACACACGAGGAGGAACACCATGAACCACACTATCGAAAAGCGCATCTTTTCCATCTATCAGAATCCGCTCGCTGCCAGCAATCTGATCATCGCCCACGAGTCCGGCAACCCGAACAACGTCGGCCGCAACAGCCTCGAGAACGAAGTCAGCTACATGCAGCGCAACTGGCAAAACGCCTTCGTTTCCCACTGGGTCGGCGGAGGCGGGAAAATAATCCAGATCGCCAACACCGGCAAAGTCCAATGGGGTGTCGGCCCGAAAGCGAACGGCTACGCTTATGCCCAAGTCGAGCTGGCGCGGACGAACAACCAAACTATTTTTGATCAGGACTACAAAGCCTATGTCTGGCTGCTGCAGAAGTTGGCGCTGGAAGCAGGCATCCCCTGCACGCTGAACAGCGGAGCGAGCGTGCAGGACAGAGGCATCAAAACCCACGCTTGGGTTTCCAAGAATATCGGTGGAACCAATCATACCGATCCGGATGGCTACCTCGCGAGCTGGGGCATCTCGCAGGCCCGGTTCCGCCAGGACATCGAAGCCGGCCTCTCCGCGCTGCCACCGATCGCAATCGCGCCTGGCACCTTCCTGCTGCACCGCGTCGTCAAAGGCGATACGCTCTGGGCGCTGTCGCGCAAGTACGGCACGACCCCGGCAACGCTGAAACAGCTGAATCAGCTGTCGGGCGATCTGATCTTGATCGGTCAGCAATTGAAGGTGCGCCAGTACTGAAAGACTGGAAAAAATCGGCTTTCGCGTGGCATTAATTGGGGTCCCGCCCCAGTTGTCAGTACCTCCGGTGAACGCAGGCTTCGCCGGAGTTCAGCCCACATTTTTGATGCCCTGCTCCGATGAGGCAGGCTTCATCGAAGGTGAAGCCTATCATTACCGGTGTCCTCCGGCAAGACGAACCTTCGCCGGAGCTGTGCACCCCGATTCCCCGATACCGACGCCACAAAAGAAGGCCAGCCCCGCATCACACAGGGGCTGGCCTTCTTTTGTGGTTCCCATCAATAATAAGCGCGTTCGTAGTTGAATTTGCCGATATCCAGATCCAAGAACTCTCTGATGATGGCATATTGCACATCAAGCGGCTCCTCCTTGACCTCATCGCACAAGTTTTGGCAGCTCCTGAAAAATGCGGCCGCCTCACCCGCTGTTTCGAACAGATATTCCTCCGCCACTGCGTCGTCTTCGACAAAATGAATGACGACCCCTTTCTTGTCCTCCGTGAAATCCATCCCCAATACCGGTGTCATGAACAAATGCAATCAATCCCTTCTCGTCTTGTTAAGTGGCCTTTGCTGCTTGATAAGACCTACACTGGTATTATCCGCAAAAATCCGCGCCAGCTTTTTTTATTTTTAAAATATTTAAAATTATTTCCGCAGGTGTTTGTTCAGTTCCTCGACCAGCATGAAGACGGTCGTGGACGGGTTGTCCCGCGCTGGCGACGGCGAACGCTGACTGTAGAGTTTCTTGGCGTTCTGGATGGCGGCTGGCTGCCTTGATAATAATACGTTGTACATGTTCGGATGATTTTTTTTGTAGAAAAAGCCCAGCCGTTTCGTCAGCATGTCGGGATAATGGAAGCGCGAGATCGATTTTTTTATCAGCTCGAAATGCAGCAGGTACCAGATTTCGAAAGCTTCGTTGCTGTAGGCGGCGCGGAACCCTTGCCGGTAATGCGTCTCGCAGAAAAAAACGGCTTCATTGAAGATGTCGCGGTCGAAGGAATCTTTGTCGAAGACCAGCCACACCTCATCGTATTCGTCCGGTCGATCCTTGACGACCTCACGCGCATAATTGACCAAGGACATCGTATTCATCGCCGTCCCGACTATTTCGACCTGAGCCGAGATGACGTGAAAACTGCGGAAATAGTTCGGTTCGGTCTTGGTGCCTTCGCAAAGGATCAGGAAAGTTTTTTCCGGCCGTTTCGTTCCGACCGGCCGTTCGAATTTTTTCTTGTGTTCCCTTCTTCTATTTTCCATTGTCGACCCACCAATCCAACGGCCGCGGGAACGGGATCGCCCCGTATTTGCCGTTCAGATAGTTGCGGTAAAATTCAAAACTGTTCTTCCTTTCCTCGTCATCAAAACGATATTCCACCAAAGAAGTCAGATGGCTGGCGCTGTAGCTGTCCTTTTCCACGAACCAGACCTGGTCCCTGCGGAAAAGGCTGCTGGAAAGGTTCGTGATGTCATGGGTGGAATAGATCATCTGCGCGCCTTTGTCGTTGACTTCGCCGGAAAAGAGTTCCAGCACATAGCGCGTCATCAAGGTATGGAATTGCGTATCCATCTCATCAATCATCAACAGGCCGCCTTTTTCAAGCGCCTCGATGATCGGACCGGCCAAGGCCAAAAGTTTTACGGTCCCAGCCGATTCGGTATCCTGGAAACGGAAATTTTCGCAATGCGGCTCCGACTCCCCCGCTTCATTGCGCCGGGTCTTGACGACAAAAAAAGCAAGTTCCGGCCTCCCGTTACGCGGATTTTCCAGTTCGTGCACAACGATATCCTGAATGGACGGATCGGCCACCCGGACCAGTGCCAAAAGGTTGTGCTTGTATTTGGACAAGTGCATCTTCGCCATCGAAATCGCCAAGCCTATTTTCGAAGTGTCCAGGATAATGCGCATTTCCGTGAACCACTCGATGAACAGTTGCAATTCCGGATGTTCGGCCGACTCGGGCGCGGAAAGCAAGGATGAGAGGGCCAAACGCGTATCTTCCAAGATGATGTTCCGGAATAACCCAGACCATTCCCCGCCGACGATCTGTCCGGTCGCATTCCGGAAAAACAGGTCCTTCTGCGCTTCGCCTTCCAGATAAAGGAATTCCTCGGTCACCCGTTTGCGATTGACAAAAAAACCGTAGCGATAAAGCCTCCCGGCCAACAGGAAGCTGACTTCCAACATCGTGTCCTTTTTCTCAGTACGCGCATCCAGATGAAACGGTTCGATGTGGCCCAGCCATTCCGTGGATGTGCAAGTCTGCAACAGTACGCCTTCCTGAATCATCTTCATGGCCTTCAGCAGATTGCTTTTGCCGCTGGCGTTCGCGCCATAGATCGTCGCCAATTTCGTCACGGCAATATTGTCCTTGCCGTAGACGGACTCCGGATGTTCACCGATCGGGCTGGCGACCATCGAAAAAGTAGCCTCATCCTTAAAAGAAAAAAAGTTCTCCATCACAATTTCCACAAGCATTTCCGCACCTCCTATACCAAAAAGTATAGCACCACAGCGGCGTTTCTTCTAAGAATAACCGTCAAGAACGCAAAAGCGAAGAATGTTTTCGCAAACGGATACATTCATGCGGATTTGTATGGGATTTGCGGATATTTGCATGAGGAAAATCCCCATTCGATGAAAAAATCCGGGTTCGCCAGCTCCGAGGAACAGTTGCCTCGCCGGAGGAACGGAAGCGATGAGAGTTGTTCTCCGGTGAGTTCTGGCTCCCCGGAGTTGAGCGATTGAAGCTGCACCCGATTTCCGGCGAGCCCCAGTCTGGCCGGAGATAGAGTGTAAGCCGAACAATAAAAAAAAGGCGCACTCCGATTCAAGAGCCGCCTTCCCCTATATCGATGAAATGATACAACCCCAACCAATAACCTACAGTTTTGAAGATTTCATACTGCGCCAATCGCCTGCCGAGCTGGGTTTCGATCCAAGGCAAGCCATAAGGACCGCCGGCGGACACATAAATGAACGTCAGGTCCTTGCCTTTTGCCGCTTTCTCGAAGCTGTACTTGACCCGGTTCATGTGGTAATCGCTCGAAACGACGATCGCGGAGTCATAGCCGTTCTCCTCCATCAACGCGATGCTGTAGACGGCATTGGTCCAAGTGCTGGTTGCCTGGTAATCCGCCAGTATGTCATCATCCATCATGCCCAGTTCGCCGTAAGGCTGGAGATGCAAAAATTCGGCATCCACCAGCAGCGGGGAGACGATGAGCTTGCCCGATTCGGAATAACCTTCTTCCAACAGCTCGGATGCCTTGATTCCACGTTCCGGCGCGCCTTCGGGGACGATGATGATGTCGGAAACGACCGGTTCCTCATTGATTTCCAGATTGGCGAGGATGTAGAAGCTGATCGCCAAAGATACGCCAGTCACGATCAAAAATGCATTCAGCAGCAGCATCGTTATTCTGGTCGATTCGTCCGTCTTCAGGAGGCTGCGCTCCTTGTCGAATGGATAATTTGCCATCTTCCGCTTTCCACATCCTTTCCCAATGGTATTATCACTCTATTTTAGCCGAAATGTGAAAATAAGCCATCGCTTTTTGTATTTTTTCTTCTGCACAGATCATTATCCGGAATTAGTAAGCGTTTTCGTGATATGATTAAGCCAACAAGGCAAAAGGAGGAAATCATGATGAGATTGCTGAACAAAGTCGCTGTTGTGACCGGAGGCGCTTCGGGTATGGGCGAAGCCATCTGCCGCAAATTCGCAAAAGAAGGCGCAAAAGTGGTTATTGCTGATTACAACTACGAGGGTGCACTGAAAGTCGCAAACGAAATCAATACCGAAACCCTGGACGCCGCCGCTGCCATCAAAACCGATATCTCCATCGAAGCCGATGCCGACGCCATGATCGACACCGCCATCGCCCTATTCGGAAAAGTGGACATCCTCGTCAACAACGCCGGCATCATGGACGGCTTCGAGCCGGTCGGGGAAGTCTCGAACGAGCGCTGGGAACGGGTCTTCGCCGTGAACGTCAACGGTCCAATGTATGCCAGCCGCAAAGTTATCCAATATTTCCTGGAACAAGGCAGCGGCAACATCATCAATATCGCCTCAATCGGCGGTATGCAAGGCGGCCGTGCCGGTGCGGCTTACGTTGCTTCCAAGCATGCTGTCATCGGGCTTACGAAAAACACGGCCTTCATGTACGCGAAAAAAGGCATCCGCTGCAACGCGATCGCCCCAGGAGCTGTCGCCACCAATATCGCCCAGTCGATGGGCAACGTCAGCAAATTCGGCCAGGAAACGACCGGCGTAGGCATGGCGATCAACCCTGCCTACGGGACGCCCGCTCAGATCGCTTCGGTCGCGCTCTTCCTGGCGTCCGACGACTCGAGTTTCGTCAACGGCGCCGTCGTGACCGCGGACGGCGGCTGGACCAGTTACTGAAGTACGCTTACAGTTACAGAAAAACGAATGCGGCTGCCTCCTTTCGGAACAGCCGCATTCGGTTTTTCTAATATATTTGATGCCCACTGGATAAAACGGAGCAGCTCCTCCGGTGAAGGACACCTTCGCCGGAGGAGCGGACGCGACGGGGCCCCTGCTCCGGCGAACGGCGGCTCACCGGAGCTGCTGTTCTGATTGCACTCTCCATCTCCGGCCAAACAGGCTGTCACCGGAGGAGCGGGCAAGGAACGCGCCTTTCTTTATCCTACATTCTTAGCCTACGGTCTTATCCTCCAGCCAGATCTTCCGCGAAATGAAATTCCAGGCCATCACGAACACGGTGGCGGCGACCTTCGCCACCAAGTAATGCAATGCCACCTGATCCACGAACAGCCACATCAGCACCTGGTTCAATCCCAGCCCGATGATACTTAAAGTGACAAAGAGCAGCAATTCCTGGCGCTTCTCGGCTTCACCGAAGCGGCTCGTGAACACGTAGCGCATGCTCGCCGCGTAATTGAACAACGTCGCCGCCACGAACGCCAGCGCGGCGGCCGTCAGATAATGCAGGCCGATGAAATCGGCCAAAACATACAAAACCAGAAAATCCAGCACCGTCGCAACGACACCGACAATCCCGAATTTAGCCACTTGGGCCAACAATTTAGTCATCGGCTTGCCCCTTCCTGCGGCTAGCCGGCACCCTGGCATCCGTCTCCTTCAGGATGTAGAGCGGTCGCCGCTTCGTCTCCATGAAAGTTTTCCCCAAGTACTTCCCGAGGATCCCAAGACAAAGCAACTGCAAGCCGCCCATCCCCAAAATGATGACGATGAGCGAAGTCCAGCCGGAAGTTTCGTTTCCGAAAACCAAGGTCCGCACGGTCAGGACCAACGCTGCCAAAATCGCGACCGCGAACGACAGGAACCCGGTGAGGGCCGCGATCGCCAATGGTGCCTCGGAAAAGGCAACGATTCCGTCCAGCGAATATTTGAACAGGCTCCAGAATGACCAAGTCGTCTTGCCGGCGACACGTTCCTGATTTTCGTAGGACAAGTACTTCGTCTCGAAGCCGACCCAGCTGAAGATCCCTTTCGAAAACCGATTGTATTCGGTCATCTCCAGGACGGCGTCGGCCATCTGGCGCGTCATCAAACGGAAGTCCCTAGCGCCGTCGACGATTTCGGTATCGGAGATGCGGTTGATCAAATGGTAGAACTGCCGCGCGAAAAAGGAGCGGATCGGCGGTTCGCCTTTGCGGTCAAGGCGTTTCGTGCCGATGCAATCATATTCGCCTGTACGGATCAAGGCAACCATCTCCACCAGCATGGCCGGGGGGTCCTGGAGATCCGCATCCATCACGGCAACGTAATCCCCGGTCGCATGGCGCAGTCCCGCCACCATCGCTGCTTCTTTGCCGAAGTTGCGCGAAAAGGAAAGGTAATGCACGCGCTGATCCAACGCAGCCAATCGCTTCAATTCCGCCAATGTGGCATCCTTCGAGCCGTCATTCACGAAAATCAGCTCGAATGCGGCATCCGGCAGCTGGTCGCTGACCGCCGCGATCTCTTTATGGAAAATCGGCACCATCTCTTCCTCGTTATGGCAAGGAACGATGATGGAAATGATATCTTTTGACATATGTCCACCCCTGCATGTTCTTTCAGAATTCTGAACTTTCCTTTATCGTATCATACTTGGCGTGGGTTGGCCGTCTATTTCTTGAAATGATTCAGCAAACTGAGGCACTTGGTTTCGACATGTTTCTGCCATAGATACGCCACCGGCAAAGCGAACAGCGGCGAAAGCAGTAGCGCCGTTTCCGGCGGGATGACTTGGCCGAGGAAAGTCACGAAGAGGATAATCGAAGTCGTGTGCGTCAGATAGAGGCTGAAGGACAGCTTTCCCAAAAGCAGCAGCGGTTTCGATTTGAAGAAGGCCGTCAACTGCGGCGACTCCATGCACAGCAACAGGAACAAGATGATGCCCAATCCTGACAACAACAATGCATGCCGCACCTGGAACGACAAACCGAGCGCCGCCAGGATCCACTGGCTCGGGATCAAGAACGGAATCGCCCAGGCCGACAAAATCCGGAAACTGCGGTGCTCCCGCACGAATGCCCGGATAGCCGGAAGATGCTTCGCCAGCACTGCCCCCATCACGAAAAAGAGCGCATAATAATTGGTCCGGTTGAGTGACTCCGACAAGTGCGCCAGCCAGGCCGTGCCGCTGCGCATGCCCCAATCCGTCAACGCCTCGATCCCCTGCTGCAGGACGGCATAACAGACGAGGACCTTCCACGTCGAATAGCGGTGCAATGCCACTGCCACAAAAGGCAGGACGAAGGACAGGCGCCATTCCTGGACCATGCTCCAGAAAGCCCCGCTCAAAATGTTCAGGTTGTAGTCATATCCAAGCAGATACAACAACATCTCGCCCGCGTTCGGCACCCGCTTCCACTTCACGTTGAACGAACCGCTCAAGTCGATCGTCTCCTGCTTCCAGGCCCCAAACAGCGCAATCAGGATAACGCTCACCGCGATGACAAGCACATAAGGCAGCATCAGCCGGATCCAGCGTTTGAGGATGAACGGCTTGAAATCCAGCTTCCGCCCGCTCAGATAGGGCCGCGCCAGCACGAAACCGCCGATGATGTAGAAGACCAGCACCGCTTCATTGCCTCCCCAGAGCATTTTCAATGGCGTCTGCGTCGCCACCCGCCAAAAGGGATCGGCAAAAATTTTGTATTCATTGGCACTGTAGCCATAAACTGTCCAGACCGCCATGTGGAAAATCATGACAATGACCGAGGCCAATCCCCGCATGCCGTCAAAGATTTCGATCCGTTGGCTTTGGCCGGATTTTTGCATAAACATTCACTCCCGTTTTCTCGAAACTATCGAAATATTCCTTCCTATGGTAGTGCAAATGTTACAAAATTTCAAACTGTTTATTTTTTTGAGCATTTCGACTATTTATTTCGAAGTCGAGATGTTATACTGTACTTACATGCGGTAAGTGAAGCGAAAACCGCATCAAATATACAATAAGTGGAGGAACACACATGAACGTTTTAGTAGTAAAAGGAAACAACAGACCAGCAGAGGAAGCAATTTCTTCAAAAATGTATGAAACTTTTTTGGCTGCAGCCAAAGAAAATGAAGCGTTGAATGTAACAACCTACAACGTCTTTTCAGAAGACATGCCTTACTTGGGCCAAGATCTTTTCGGCGCTTACGGCAAAATGGCGGTCGGCGAAGAATTGACTGACATCGAAACACGCCTTTTGGCAGCAAAACAAAAAGTGATGGATGCCGTGACTGCTGCTGACGTGATCGTATTCGCATTCCCATTGTGGAATTTGACGATCCCTGCCAAATTGCAAACATTCATCGACTACATCTTTGCAGCCGGATTCACATTCAAATACGACGAAACTGGCCAAATGGTCGCTTTGATGCCCGAGAAGAAAGTCATCCTTCTGAACGCACGCGGCGGCTACTACTCCGCTCCTGAAATGGCTCCAATGGACATGGGCGTCAACTACATGCGCAACGTATTCGCTGGCATATTCGGAATGGAAATCATCGGCGAAATCATCATCGAAGGACATGCAGCTGTTCCTGATCAAGCAGCAGCAATCATCGAAGAAGGCCTTGCGAAAGTCGAAGCACTGGCAAAATCTCTATAATTAAGAAAAGCTTCACGGGTTTCCGAAGGGCTTACCCGTGAAGCTAGCCATCAATTTAAACAGAGCAATGCGGACGCGCCCAGTAATCGGACTGGTGCGCGTCTGTTTTTTTGCTTCTCAATCACAATCCTGACATCGGATCGGCAAAATCATTTCACTTATTGTTGACAGACCTCGGACAACTATGCAATAATGCAAAACGTAATCATTTCGTTTTATAAATCATTTATTTTTCAGGAGGACAAAATGCAGAAAAAACATAGAACGTTCCGATGGATGCTCAGCAGCCTGCTCGTGTTGAGTTTGGCGGCTTGCCAGCCCGATCCGGAAACCGAAGAGACCACAGAATCCGGTGCGACTGCCGCAGAAATCACGATTGAGTCCGTCAACTTGCAGGACCAAGCGACCATCGATGCCGCCAACGGCATTTTTGAGGACAGCCAAGTCGCCGACCGCGCTTTGAGCGACTGGGAAGGCGAATGGCAATCCGTCTACCCTTACCTGCTTGATGGCACACTCGACAGCGTCTTCGCGGATAAAGCCGAAGACACCGGCGAAAAGACCGCCGAGGAATACAAGGAGTACTACACGATTGGCTACGAGTCGACCTTTACCGGCCTGACGATCGCCGGCGATTCGATCACATTCTACGAAGGCGATACCGCATACACCGGCACCTACGCGTACAGCGGCTATCAGATCCTGACCTACGAATCCGGAAAAAAAGGCGTCCGCTACCTGTTCGAACGGACGGATGATACCCAAGATACACCGAAATACGTCCAGTTCAGCGACCATATCATCGAACCGACAGCATCCGCGCACTTCCACATTTATCTGGGAGACGAAAGCCACGCAACCCTACTTGAGGAGATGGACAACTGGCCGACATTCTATCCGGCCGGGATGGACGGGGATGCGATTGTTGAAGAGATGCTGCACCACTGATCGGACAGTAGTTCACCGGGAGCTGTGCTCCGGTGGACGACGGCTTCGCCGGAGTTGACCGCTGATTCCGGTCTCCACCTCCGGTAAGCGATTCTTCGTCGAAGGTGGCTCCTGTTTCTTGTTGTCTCCTCCGGCGAGCGAAAGCTAACCGGAGGTGGAACTGGATTTCGCCGCTTTCCTCCGGTGAGCCGCGCCTTCACCGGAGCTGGCGATATGTCACAAAAATACGAAAAAAATCTCCGGCAAGCACTCGCCTGCCGGAGATTTTTTTCATTACAGAATCAGAAACACCGCTTATCGACCCAACCCAGCGTTTTGCCGTTCAGCGTCACAAGCGCGTAATGACCGTCCGGCGATTCCTGGATGACCTGCACAGTCGTGTTCAGATAGGAACTGGTCAGTCCCAGCATCGTGAAGCCCGGCGTGCCCCACGGCAGACTGTCGATTGAATAGCCGACCGAGCGGATCGTGGCGGCGTAATTCACCGCTTTCGTATTCAAAGCCGCCAATGCGCGGTAATCGACCCAACCCAAGTTCTGTCCGTTCAATTGGATCAGTTTATAATTCCCGTCTGTTGATTCCGCGACCACCTTCACGAGACTGCCCAAATAATCGTTCGTGCTTTCCAGGTACTGGTACCCAGCAGTGCCCCACGGCAGGCTGTCGATCGAATAGTTCTGACCGGAGACGCCGGCGTAATAGGAAACCTGGCGCGCATTGCTGAAGGCCCGTTTGTCGATCCAGCCGATCCGTTGACCTTCGATGGCGATCTCCGCGTAGGCACCGTTCGCGCTTTCCCGCAGCACAGTAGCTAATTTCCCGAAATATGCCGATGCATCAGCGATTTTCACGTAGCCTGGCTCACCCCACGGCAAGCTGTCGATCGAGTAGATTCCGTTCATGATCGGGAGACTGTAATTCGCTGCCACCGTCGCAAAATTCTGCAGCCCCCTGCTGTCGATCCAACCCAATGGCTTTCCGTCAAGCGTAATGTACGCGTAGGCACCATTCGCGGTTTTGCGCGTCACCAGCACTTCTTTCCCGTAATAATTCGCGGATGAATCCAAGTAAACAAAGCCCGCCTCGCCCCACGGCTGGCTGTCGATCGAAAAATTTGTTCCGGAAACGACAGCCGTGTAATACGCAGCCGTTGCATCGAAGCTCTCGAAGGCGCGGTAGTCGATCCACCCCAGCGGCAAACCGTTGTAAGCCAAACACAGGTAGGCGCCGTCCGCAGATTTTCCGATCACAGTGACGGTTTTGCCGACATAAGAGCTGCTCCAGTCGAGCGTCCGGTAGCCGGCACTCCCCCACGGCAGGCTGTCGATCGAGTAGCTGCCCTTGCGGATGACTGCATTGTAGCTCGGGAAATCCGCGTTGAAGGCCCGCTTGTCGATCCAGCCCAATTTGACGCCATCGACCGAAATTTCGGCGTAGACTCCGTTGGCAGTTTCGCGGACGACAGTCGCCAATTTTCCGTAGTAAGCCGCCGTATCGCCGACATAAGTAAAACCCGGCTCGCCCCACGGCAATGAGTCGATCGAGTAGCCGCTGTTCATGATCGGCAACGTGTAACTGGCCGGTACGGTGTAAAAGGTCTTCAGCGCATCCATGTCGATCCAGCCAAGTTCCTTGCCGGCGCAGGAAATAAGCGCGTACTGTCCATCAACGGTCTGCTTCGTGACCGCGACTTCCTTGCCGTAATAGTTCGAACAAGGCTCCAAATATTTGTAACCGAGCGTCCCCCAAGGCAGACTGTCGATCGAGAAATCCGTTCCCGAAACGAGTGCATTGTAATTCACAGCTACCGTCTTCGGTCCATCAAATTTGGTCAGATCGTAGGCGCTGATGATGGCATTCAGCTTGATGTAATAGGAAGAATCAGTCGCGTATCGCCCCGTCAAATACAGCGTGGCATCCTGGTAACTGGTCGTATTTTCCTTCCAGGTGCCTTGGTAGTAATTCGGATCCCAGCTGACGCCGTTGCGCAATTTTTCCGCATAATCGATCATTGATTCGTAATAGGAAGGGTACAGCCTGAAGAAGGCATCGATCCAGATGATCGACCCGTCGCTTTCTTCCTCCCACGTGCGCATCACGATCGAGTTGCCGGCGTAGGACCCCTTGATGCCAAAGAGATTGTTGCCGACCGTACTGAGCTTGCTGGTACCATAGGCGGTCTCCAGCGATGCCTGGGCGACCATGACCGAGGCATACAGATTGTAGTCGTTGCCGATTTCGGTGGCGTACTGTCCGAGATAATTCACGAATTCCGCAGTAGTCGCGAACGTCCGCGTTTCCTTATCAATCTCCGCATAAGCATTCGTGCCATTGACGCTCAGCAGCTGGCCGATATTGATGAGGCTGCTCGTCAAATTGTTCCAGCGCATCAAGCTGTCGACATCTGTGCTGTAATGGGTGGCGATCTTCAGCAGCGTATCGCCCGATTGGACGTAATAATACCAAGTCCCTTTCGCTTCCTCGACGACCGCCGCGTTTGAGGTGGCAGTGGCTGTCAGCATAGGGGCTTGAGCTATTTCTTCGGTATCAGCGGATTCCGGATCGGTCTCTCCAACCGGTTCAGCGTTGCTGTCATCGGTTACCAATTCCGGCTGCGTTTCCTCTCCAACCGGTGAAGACGGTTCACTTGGGATTGCTTGCGGGTCTTCCGCATCCACAGCAGGCACTGCTTCTGTCGCTTCCTCCACAGGCACTAGCCAATCCGTTTCGCTCAACAAGAATGTTTGGGTAGCATCCTTATAGACTTTCACCCGCAAAACAGTCATCCCTTCCGGAACGTCTGCCAACGCAACCGAAATAATCCCGGTATCATCGACGGCTTGCTCACCGACATTGCTCTCTCCTGCACAAACAACCACGAATGTGTTCGGTTGAGTCGTGCCGGTCAGTTGATCCGCACCGTAAATCCCCTCATCCAGAATGGTTTCGACAGGCATCGGTGATACTGTTTCCGCTGCAGCTTCTGTTTCCTCTTTCGTTGATAGTTCTGCTGCTAACGGTGGCTCGTCCGTTTGCTGCACCGGAAGCGTCGGATCTGTTGATTCGATCGGCGCCGATTCCGCAGCAGTGCCCTCCCCTTCTTCGGCAAAAGCTACCTTATTGCCGACAAGCAAGCTTGCGGCCATGCTTGATAAAGCGATATAAGTCCGTAGGTATTTTTTTTGAACAGTCTTCATGCTAATCCTCCATATCTACCGATTTTTCTTAAAATTCCTTTAAATCCCATACGTTCATTATATCACCCTGCAAGAATAACGCATCATTACTTTTCCATTACAAGCGCTTTCAAACGGATGTTGTTTCACTGATCTGGTAGCGGATCACCGGATCACCGGAAGCTCTGCTCCGGCGGATGGCGGCTTTACCGGTTCTGGACCCCATTCACCGAATCCCCTATTCATGTTCATTAATGATTGTTTGTGTTTCTTTACATCTTTACAGAAACCGCATCCAAACGATTTACTAGCAATTAATTTCACCTAGATTGCATTAAAAAACATATTTTTGTTCGAAACCCCACTACTTCGTTATTTTTTTGTTTATTTTTGTTCGTTTTCCGTTGACCAGACCGTGAAATTGTGCTAAATTATGGATAACTTAGAGAGGTGAATGAAAATGTTAAAAAAAGAACGCCTGTTGATACTCACTGAAATCGTCAACCAGGAAGGCATCATCACCGTAGCCGACATCGTCAAGCAATTGAATGTTTCCGACATGACCGTGCGCAGGGATCTGGACGAACTCGATAAGGCCGGAAAAATCCTGCGCATCCACGGCGGAGCACAAAGCATCAGCTACGCATTGGATCAGGAGCTCTCGCATACGGAAAAACAGGAAGTCCAAAAAGAAGAAAAGAGAGCGATTGCCAAGTTGGCGGCAAGCTACGTCGAGGATGGCGACACCATTTTCCTCGGGCCGGGCACGACGATCGAAATACTGGCGAGCTATCTCGGCGGCAAAAAAATCCGCATCATCACAAACAGCTATCCGGTTTTCGAAAATCTGCGCCAATACGACACCGCGGATATCATTATGATTGGCGGCGATTACCGGAAAAATACGGGTGCTTTCTTCGGCCCGATCGCGAACGACAACCTGAAAAAATTGAAGTTCTCCAAATGCTTCATCAGCGCCAACGGCATCCACAATGAAGCGATCTCTACCTATAGCATGGCAGAAGGTGAAACCCAGAACATCGCCCTGAACAACTCCCGCACAAAATACTTGCTGGCGGACAACAAGAAATTCAACCGGGACGACTTCTACAATTTCTACAACCTGCACGACATCGATTACCTGGTCACCGATGACCATATCAGCGCAGATCTGGTCACGCATTACTCGCAATACGTCACCCTGACCCAAGCCCAAACAGAAGAAGGAGCTAACTTATGAAACTGAACGGCATCATTTTTGACTTCAACGGCACAATGTTCCAGGATTCGCATCTGCACGAACAGGCCTGGATCGACATGATCCAAAAGTACAGTCCAGGCAACGGGCTCACAGAAACAGAGATTCTGACAAACGTACACGGCCGCACGAACGATAAAATCCTGCGTCATTTTGTATCGCCTGACCTGACGGACGAGGAAGTGCAGAAACTTTCTTTGGAGAAGGAAGAACATTACCGTAAACTCTGCCTGAACAAACCGGAGCAACTCGTGTTGACGGACGGCTTGATCGAAGTGCTGGACGATCTGAAGGAGCGTAAGTTGCCGCTGACGATCGCCACCGCGACCATCAAAGAAAATGTCGACTTCTATTTCGACACCTTCGCGCTTGATCGCTGGTTCGATCCGGACAAAGTCGTCTTCGATGACGGTTCCTTCCCCGGCAAACCGGAGCCGGACATCTTCCTGCATGCCGCCAATAAACTCGGGATTCCCCCCGAAGAATGTCTGGTCATCGAGGATGCCTATTCCGGACTCCGCGCGGCCAACAGCGCGAACATCGGCATGATCATCGCAATCGACCCGTTCTTCAAGAACCGGGAAACCTTCCAGAAGGAAAACCTCTGCAAGGATGGCGTCATCACGGACTTCAACGGATTCACGCAACGCCTTTTCGTAGAGCAAGCATAAAAATTAAAGAGAACGCACCATCGGCCCGACCGATGGTGCGTTCTCTTTTTTGCGGTGTTACGGTGTTGCCAAAAGTTACCGGATCACCGGGAGCTGTGCTCCGGTGAACGACGGCTTCGCCGTAGTTGACTGCTGATTCCGGTATTCTGCTCCGGCTAGCGATCCTTCGCCGGAGTTGGCCCATGTTTTTGGGTCGTCTTCTCCGGTGATCGGTCCCTTCGCCGGAGCTGGCTCCGCATCTCCGAATCTCCGCATTCCCGAATTTCCGCAAAAAAAAGCCGGAAGACCCATCCATGATGGATGATATCTTCCGGCTCCCCAACCAAGGATCCTATTTGAAATAAGTTGCAATCCCGTCGGCAATGGCTTTTGCCATGATAGTCTGGTAACTGTCGTTCGTCAGTTTCGCCAGTTCCGTCGGCGAACTCATGTAGCCCAATTCCAGCAAGACAGCCGGGACGTCCGTTTCCCTCAGAACCGAGAAGGTGTTTCTGCGGATTCCCCGGTCCGTAGCCCCCGTGCTGTCGATCAGCGTGTCGTGGATGGCTGCGGCCAGTTTTGCGCTTTCCAGGATCCGTGTCGGATCGTTGTGCATCGCTTCGTTGATCAGCGATGGATATTCTTCATAGTACTCGTAATAGTAGGTCTCAATTCCGTTGACGGTCGTGCTTCCCGGCATCGCATTATGGTGGATGCTGACGAAGATTTGAGCATTCGAATCATTCACTTCAGCTGACCTGTCCAACAGAGACACATATTCATCATACGTCCGGGACATCATGACTGTCATCCCCAGTTTCTCCAGGTACGTCTTCACTTCGTTGGCAACTTCCATGTTGATGGTTTTTTCTTGAACGCCGCTGTAGCTTGCGCCAGATTCATAACCGCCGTGGCCCGGATCCAGATAGACGACGCGGCTCATTGCGAAGGCGCGGATATCCACCCAACCCAAGGCATTACCGTCAACTGTAATGTAAGCATACGCGCTGTCCAGCGACAATTTTGAGATGGTCGCCGTCTTGCCTAGATAATTGGTGGTGTTGGCTGCCGAATAAAATCCGGCCGTGCCCCAAGGCAAGGAGTCGATGCTGTAGCCAGCCTTTTGGATGGTCGCAGTATACGAAGGTTGCGTGTGATACAAAATGCGTCCCGCATCAGCGCGGATCCAACCAATCGCCTGCCCATTGAAGGATACCCATAACTGGGAGCCATCCGGCGTTTGGCCGATGACATCCAGCATCTTGCCGTAGTGGGCACTTCCGGTTGCCGACTGCGTCGAGCCGACCGTTCCGACAGGCAAATTCGTGATGCCGGCGCCGCTGTTCGTGATATACCACGAATAGCCCGGTGCAACAAATCCGAAGGCGCGCTTATCGATCCAGCCCAAACCTTTCCCGTTCAAGGAAGCATACAGATAATTCCCATCAGCCGATTTCTTGGAAATCGCCACTTCAGTACCGACATACGTTGCCGTCGTTCCCAGGTTGCGGAAACCATATTCGCCCCATGGCAAGCTGTCGATTCCGTAGATGGAACCTGATATGTGCGCTTTGTAGGAAACCGTCTGGAAATTCATCTGCTTGATGGCACGATTATCGATCCAGCCAAGGTCCTTGCCATCCACAGCCACTAGAGCATACTGGCCGTTCTGGGTGGTTCCTTTGATGGTCAATTCCAAACCGGCATAATCACTCGATGACGCGATGTAACTATAGCCAGGGATTCCCCAAGGCAAGCTGTCGATCGAGTAGCCACCCGCTTGCACATAACCCAAGTACTCATTACCCGAAAGCCCGAAAGCCCGCTTGTCGATCCAGCCGATCGCTTTGCCGTTGGAGCTGACGTATTTATAGTTTCCATCCAAAGTTTCATAAAGGACATCGACTTTTTTTCCGAGTTGGCCGGATGTATAGCCAATCAACGTATAGCCTGACACGCCCCACGGCAAACTGTCCACTTCATAGCCGCCGCTCGTGATGTAGGCGGAATAGGAAACGGCGTTCAATTTGAGATCTTTGACGGCACGGCTGTCGATCCAGCCCAGCGCCTTGCCGTCCAAGGCGATCAGACTGTACAAACCGTTTTGGGTAGTGCCTTTGACAGTGACCTGGCTGCCCGCGTAATCATTGGCTCCGCCAACATAAGCATAGCCAGGCGTCCCCCACGGCAGCGTATCGACCGAATAAGGCCCTTGGATGAAGCTCTTCTTCTCGGTGCCGGACAATCCGAAAGCGCGTTTGTCGATCCAACCGATGGCTTTTCCGTTTGCGCTCACGTATTTATAGTTTCCGTCCAGTGATTCATAAAGGACGTCCACCTTTTTGCCGAAATGGGCAGAAGTATAGCCGAGCAGCGTAAAGCCGGGCTCGCCCCAAGGCAAATTGTCCACTTCATAGCCGCCGCTCGTGATGTAAGCCGAGTAGGAAACTGGCGTAGCTTTCACGGATGAGAGCGCCCGTTTGTCGATCCAGCCCAAGTCTTTTCCGTTCAGAGCGACCAATGCATAAAGTCCGTTTTGGGTCGTGCCTTTGACGGTCACTTCGACGCCGATGTAATCATTTGTATGGCCAACGTACGAATAACCAGGAGTTCCCCAAGGCAGCGTGTCGATCGAATAGGACCCTGCCAGGAAACTGGTCTTGCTTTCCCCATACAATCCGAAGGCTCGTTTGTCGATCCAACCGATTGATTTCCCATCCGCGCTGGCATACAGGTAATTCCCGTCAGCCGATTCGAAAGTGATGTCTACCCGTTTGCCCAGATGTCCGGAAGTATAACCGATTAGCGTGTAGCCCGACTCTCCCCAAGGCAAGCTGTCGATTTCATAGCCGCCGCTTGTCAGATAAGCCGAGTAAGCGACTGCTTTCCGGTCGGCCTGTTTCAATGCCTTCAGGTCGATCCAACCAAGGCCGGTCCCGTTCCATTCGATATATCCGTAAGCACGGTCCAACGATTCCTTCGTCACGTGCACAACTGCACCCATGTAGTCATTCGAAGCCGCTACGTATTGATATCCGGCAACACCCCAAGGCAACGTATCGATTGAAAAATTGGTTCTGTAGACGGCAGCCTGATAATCCACGGCTACCGAAGCAGGTTCCTGAACGGTCTCGCTGAACGCGAAAGTTGCAGCAAACGCAGCCGGTTCTTCCGCTGGCTGTAAAGCTTCCGCTGAAGTTTCGCTTTCTGAATCGGCGGTTCCTGCTGTGGCTGCCGTATCATAATCCGCCAGCTTGTATTGCGTGGCCAGCTCGATCAGCTTCTGCGCCAGTCCAACTTCTCCGGCATAAGCCTCAAGCAAAGCTGCCTGGGCCGCGAAATCAGCCGCGTTGTCCAGTCCGTCCTTCGAAGCCCCATAAAAGTTTTCAGTGAAAATGCGGAAATCATCCGCAAGCGTCTGTGTCCCCAGTTGGCCAGCAACAGGCAAATAATTGCCTTCCTGCGCACCCAATACCGTTCCCATTTGCGTGTAGTGGATGGAGTACGCCATCAGCAACGATGGGTAAACATTTTTTTCGGCCGTCGCTTTTTGGGCGGCTTCCGCGATCAAAGCAATATATTGGTCGGCAGCGGTTTGTTCGTTGCCGTTTGTAGGCGATTCCATTACCTCGGAACTGTTCTCATCCAATTCGGCTGCATACACAAGCGGTGTGCCCGACTGAGCTGTATTGGCCATTTGGAGAACCGTAGCGGAGGCGGCAAATAACAATACCAAGTCCTTCTTCTTCATTCATGAACCTCCATTCATAATCATACAAGATATATTATACCGCATCCTTCCAAACGGCTCTACAAAAATTAAGGATTTCTAAAGCTAAAAATATTGCTATAAGAAAAGCATCGGGGAAAAACACCCCGATGCCTTTTTTTGTGTAATTGTATTATTTTTTACTTTCCTACTCTATAAGAATAAACGTGCTATTCGATTATCTGAGTTTCTGCCAACTTCTTATACCAGTATGCACTTTTCTTCGGATAACGTTCCTGTGTTTCAAAATCCACGTAGAATAATCCGTAGCGTTTCTCATAGCCATTTGACCATGAGAAAACATCCATCAATGACCATATGAAATAACCTTTCACGTTCACACCTGCTGTTATTGCATCTGAAATGATCTCTAAATGCTTTTTAACATAATCGATACGTGCATCATCCTTGACTGTACCATCTACAAATTCATCTTTATAGCCTAAGCCATTTTCAGTAATATAGATTTTTTTATAATTAGGATAATCATTTTTGACCCGCATCATTTGATCATATAAGCCTTGTGGATAGATCATCCAATCCCAATCAGTTCGTGGAACATCTACGTCAAACTCTCTTCTTCCGACACCTTTCAGCTGATATTTAGATCCGCCTTTAGCCCCGGTTGAATTATGCGTAATTTCTGATTCACCATCAAACGCACGCATCCAATCGCTCATGTAATAATTAATGCCCAGAAAATCATTTAAATCCTTAGCTGCTTCAAGCATTTCAAAATCTTCTTCACGAAGGTCCAACTTGCCACCATTTACAGAGAGAATGTGATTGACACCCTCCATCGTTTTTTGAGAGTACCTCCCCAAGTAAGTGGCATCCAGAATAAATTTGTTGTGAATGATGTCTTCCAATTCTGCTGCCCGAACATCTCCTGGATTGGATGGATCATAAGGGTACTTTGTTGGAAGCGCATGAACGACACCAATTTCTCCTGAATAGCCATTATCCTTGTAAAGTTTGACAGCTCTTGCATGCGCAAGCATCATGTTGTGATGGGATTGGAATAATTTTTCAAAATCATACTTGATCCCTGGAGGGAATTTACCCACTAAGTACTGGCCATCACCTATCGGGCCTATTTCATTGAACGTAGTCCAATAGTTCACTTCTGAAAATTCTTTAAAACAGTACGCAGCGTAAGCAACAAAATAGTCAATGTTTTTACGATTTAAGAAGTCTCCATCTGAATGCAACACTTCAGGAGTATCAAAATGATGCAGCGTGACAAAAGGTTCTACATGTCGTTTATGGCATTCTGAAAAGAGATTATGATAGTATGCAACACCTTTAGGATTTACTTCACCAAAACCAGTCGGAAAAATACGTGACCATGCAATGGAAATTCGAATGCCGTTTACACCGAATTTTTCACTAAGTTCCAGGTCCACAGGATAACGATGATAAAAATCACTGGCTGGCTCTGCTGTATACCAATAGTTTTCTTCAAGATAAGTATCCCAAGCTACACGGCCTTTTCCATCTGTTTGCGTCGCCCCTTCAGCTTGATAGGCTGCTGTTGCGCCCCCGAAAATAAAATCTTTTGGTAACTTTTTCATATTATAATCTCCTGTCTAATCTTCAAATTGTTCCTGAACAAATGCAAGAGCCCCTTGGCCATCACGGGTCAATTTAATGTATTGACCTCCTTGCGTTTTAGCAAGTTTAACGCCCAATCTGTCAGTATCTTGTTTAATATCTTCGTAATTCGAAGCCACTTGAGGTGCCAGGATGACTAAATCATAGTCTTTCATGATATCCATGTGAGCACCATAGCTGCCCGCCGCTGCTTTTACAGGGGCCCCATATTCAGCCGCAGCTTTATTTAAAGCATTAGCAAGAAGGCCACTTGTTCCACCGCCGGCACAAAGGACAAGAACATTTTTAGCTTCTATTATTTTATTTTCAAAAACTTCCGGATCATTCTCGTTCGTATCAGCACTTGCAAGGACCGCTTTGGCTTTTTTAGTGTCAAAGCTGCCTTCAACTTTTTCTTTCAAACTATCAATAGATGATACACCTGCTTTTTCTTCTTCAAGAATTTGTGCATCATAGACTTTGAAGAACGGGTAGTAAATCACTACGTCCACTACAATCAATGTAAGAGCGAGAACAAATGACATCAATCCAAAGCCTGTTCCTATAACAATTCCCAAAGGACCCGGCGTTGTCCAAGGCAAATTCACACTAAAGCTGTTCATTCCAATTACATCAACGAAGAATTTGAAAATCCATACGTTAGCAATTGGTGCAAAAATAAACGGAACAAAAAATACTGGATTTAAAACGATAGGTGCTCCAAATAAGATTGGCTCATTAACCCCAAAGAAAGTTGGTACAACTGACGCTCTGCCGATCGCCTTATTCCGTTTTGATTTTGATAACCACATGAACATGAATGGAACAACTAAAGTTGCACCTGTACCACCCATTGTAACGATAAACATCTGCGTTCCGGATGTCAGAATCTTATCTGCATGCTGTCCAGCCTGTAAAAGTTGGAAATTTGTTTCAATATTCGCATACGTAATCGCTGCAATAGCAGGTTCAACGATGGATGGCCCATGTATACCAACAAACCAGAACAGTGCATATGCACCAAATATGATTGTAATACCCAAGTAACCATCAGCCGCTGTGAACAGTGGTTCGAATAACTTAATAACAGACTCCGCCACATTCGTGCCCATAATGTTCCTAGTCACTATATCCAAACCATAAAGAACGACGATCACTAAGGTAAACGGAATAATATCTTTAAATACTTGTGAGATGTTTGGTGGCACTTCTTCCGGCATCCGGATTGTCACGTTATTTTTCACAGTGATATTATAGATATTCACAGTAATGAACGCTGCAAGAAACGCTGTCAACAGTCCTTTTGTCCCTAAGAATCCGTTTGCAAATCCACCGCCCTCAACCGCATCCGCAGCAAGGAGCAGGAAACCAGATATGGAAGCCAACATAGTAGAAAGAAAGTTAATTTGATTTGTGTTTTCCAGTTTTCTGTTAAAGGAATCTGTTAAAGATTTTGCTGTTGTGCCGGCAACCAAAACTCCTAAAATCCCCATTGTATATCCGTATGGTTTCATAATCAAAGCTTCAGTCGATGCACTCCATGAGAAACCGAAGATATTAGGAACATATGCAATCAATAAGAAAATACTTGAAAACAGAACAACAGGCATCGCTGAGATAAAGCCATCACGTATTGCGCGCAGATAGATATTACGGGATACTTTCTCAAAAAAAGGTTTAGCTTTTTCAATTTGTGCGATCAATGCATTCATCATAATTAGTTACTCCCTCTTTTATACAATTCAATCATATGTTTCATCAAATCCCTAAGCAGCAAAGTCGTCATCAAGTGATCCTGTCCATGCATCATCGTAACGCTGTACGCAATATCATCACCTGAAGCTTCCATAGTAAGCAAACTTGTCTGAGCTTTATGCGCTTCTCTGATACTGGTATTTGCTTCTTCGCATAATGCTTCGGCTTTATCATAATCACCTTTTTCCGCTGCTTTTAAAGCATCCAGAAGGTATGATCGCGCTTCACCTGCATAGGCAACAATTTCAAACCCTAATAAAGTAGCTTCTTCCCTGTTCATTTTCATTTCCTCCAATTTTTTCAGATTTTTTCTTTCCAGGATGTTGCTGTCGTTCCAAGAACTTTGCTTAGTGTATCGATAGTATTAAAGCCAGTCTTACGCCACCATTTACGTGCAGCTTGCTCACCCTCTTTGATTTGTAATGATTGATTTCAATTCCTTACCCGCTAAATCCGTCCCCAGTACAAGAGCCCTATTCCTTTCTCCTTACTAAAAATATTTTAATGATCTTACGAAGACAGTCTGGAAAATCACAACTCAATTTCCCGGAAGCGTTTTTATTCCCTTATGCCCTCATTATAAACAGAACCAAACATAAAATCAATGTTTTTGTTCGTTTTTTTGTTTTATTTTTTTGTTTTTGTTCATTAAATGTTTCTTTTTGTTTTTTAATATGGTGAGAAAGCTTTTTTTATTAGTGACACCACTTTACAAGTTGTAAGAAAAGCATCGGGGAAAACCACCCCGATGCCTTTTTTTGTGTAGTTGTATTATTTTTTTTGATAATCTGAGAGCTTGTACTCCAAACCGTGGGTACTTTTATAGTACTCAGGATACATTTCACCACCGCAATTCTCACAAGTGAAGCGGGGAGCATCCAACAGATCCCCTTCGTCCATCTGATCGAATTCATCCACCACTTCCTTCGGAATGGCTTCATTGATTCCGCATTGAAGACATATATAATTGACGCTGTTTTTCCCAGTCGAAGCGATTTGCTTCAAATATTTTTTCTTTAGCTTGTTTTTGGTTAATTTTGAATTCTTCTGACTCAATGTTTCTAATCTCCTCTCGCAGATATCTCCTCGCCGCTGCATCGTTCGCATATTGGATTCTTAGCTTTCCTTTTTTGGACACAGCAATCCCACGGAAAACAAAGAGGTTTCCGCAACTGGAACATTTTAAAGGATTCTCTCCAAAACATTCGGTAATTCTGTCTGCCCATTTCATGGGTTTTAAAGCAGTCGAAACGTTTAACAATAGTCGCTTGATCTTGGACTGAATCTCCTTGACGACTTCTTTCACAACCTTCTTGATTCTCCTGCTGTATAACCCATATCTACGGATTGTTTTAAAGTTTTTATCGGGGATGTGTCTTATTAAAGCTGCAATAAACTCTTTCGCAAGCATAATCTCTGTTTCTTCTGTATTTGTCCGTTTATCATGATAACGAAACATCACAATATCACCGTCGTACATGATAATACGGTTCAACGCAATCGGCCCGCGTTTCATGTAGCGGCTAATATACTGCAGAATCTTTTTGACATTCGTTCGGCTTCTCTTCGGAGCGTTCACGTAAAAACCTTCAGCATTTCTTGTATAGGCTCTCTGAAGCTGTGGCTGTACTTCCTTTTTCTCCTCCGGAGAAAGCACGCGTCTAATCAGCTTTAACACTGCATTCTGCCAGTTTACCCGCAACATTTTGTATGGGATATAATCGTAATCTTTCCACTCGCCACCTTCTGTCAAGCCACCCATCGTTACGATCATATGCACATGGGGGTTAAACTCGAGTTTCGAGCCAAAAGTGTGCAGAGCCAAAATGATACCAGGCCGAATTTTCTGTTTATTAAAATAATCCAAAATCACTTGCGCAGCGTCATCCATTAGTCCTTTCAAAAGTATTTCCCGATGATACTTTAAAAAGATGGTCCTCAGGCCTTCATCGATGGTAAAAACAATATGTCTGTGGGTGGTGTGGAACATATCCTGAGACACAATTTCACTCCACCGCTCACTTTCACCGACAGAACATGTCGGGCAAAATTTGCCTTTACACCGAATCGGAACTTTTTTTACCGCATGGCAACCTTCACAAACATATAACCGAAAGCCTTTCGAAATATCCCCACAGTATCTAAATTTTTCAACCTCTTTAAAGACCACAGGTCTTATCTTGAGTTTGAATCTTTTAGAGAACTGGTCCCAATGGTTATTCTTATCAAAGAAAATGGTATGGAGAATATTCTGATTCATACCTCTATTTTACCACTGTGAAACCAAAACAAAAACTGTGGAACATGTGCTATCACCACATTCCACAGCTGAAAAATTTTATACTTTTATATGAAAACAACTTCTAAAAAAAGACAAAAAAATACTCTCGTGGTATAATATTTTTGAAAATAGTATGAAAGCTTGGATCTATGCCATTCCCGTGGTTATAGATCCTTTTTCTTTGTTTGTAATTAACTCGTCATATCTTTTTCCCGTCTTTAAAAGAACATAGACAATCCTTAATAATTTATGAGCTGTTGCAACAGCAGCCTTTGCCTTAGGCATACGTTGAGATAACTTCGCGAAGAAAGAATTGAAGTTTACCGATTTTGAACGACCGGCACTGATTCCTGCTCTACATAGAGCTACTTTTAAATATTTGTTCCCCTTCGTGGCATTCGAGCGCTTCTTTATGCCCGCACTTTCGTAATTACCCGGACACAAACCTGCCCAAGAAGCTAAATTCTCTACTGTATGAAAAGCATCCACTGTACAGCCTATTTCAGCGAGTATAACTTCTACTGTTAGTTTACTGATTCCAGGGATTTCTATGAGCCGGAGATATACATCTGAAAATTTTTCAGTGTATTCATCAATTAGTTGGTTTAGCTCTGAAATCTCTTCCTCCAAGCGCTGGATAGTTTGAAGATGCAAGTTTAATAACGCTCGATCACATCTGCTTAAACAACCATCCATCGCTCTAACGAGCTCTGCTATACTCGCTTTGACTTTTCCGTGGATTTCTCTTGAAACTACTTCTTCAGTAATTTTTTCACCATTGATAAATAGAGTCAAAAGAGCCTTACCTGTTTTTCCAAAGATATTGGACAAATAGCTAGTCAACTTTATATTGGCTCTTTGCAAAATATTATGGATTTCATTAACGCGCTTCGTTCTTTCTTGCTTTACTGAAGAACGCTGCCTTGTCAAATAACGCAATTCCTGTGTTTGTTTATCAGGAACGTAGCTGGCATTAACCAAGCCACAGCGCCCTAATAGCGCTATCCACTCCGCATCCTTCATATCTGTTTTTCTTCCAGGTACATTTTTTATGTGTTGAGGGTTGGCTAAAATCAGGTGAAAATCTTCGGGTTCCAATATATTCCAGACTGGTTTCCAATATTGCCCTGTACTTTCCATCAGTACATGCGACACTTCTAGCTCTTTCATCCATTCGGAAAGAGACCGTAGGTCAAAAGTTGTTGTGCCAAATGTTTTTTGGGTCTTTTTGGGGCGACTTGAAGTAAGTTTCCCAACGAGTACACAGGCTGTGATGGATTTTTGGTGAACGTCCAATCCACAGCAATGAGTCACCATTACTTCCATTAGAATCCTCTCCTAATTGAAATATTAGAAAGCAGCGGATTTATCCTTTTGGAATTAAAAAGTAATTTTATATTCATGCTCAAGGCATAGTCGGTTTATCTCGAAAGGACAAATCATTCAGTTTCCTACACGGGTTCGGGAACACCACTAAATATATCGAATTTGTACTGCTTTCCATTTTTATTATACTAGAAGAAATATTGTTTTCAGAAGTGGTTTGGATTGCGGAACGCAATCTTATTGTTTCCTACAATATAAGAAAAGCTGAATGGGTTCGTTCAGCCCTGAAAGAAATTTAGGAAATCGTGCCATGCAACGTTCCCTACGGTCACCTTGTACTGGGACTCTAAGGGATGAATCCCTAAGACTCCCATGCAACTGAGCATCGTAGAGCGCAATATGCTGAGAGACTTCCTGCGTCAGCAGGTTAGTCGAATAGTATCCTTGGCTCGTAGAGACAAGGGGTTCCTTTATCCTTTCCGAAGGGCTAACCCGTGAATCTAGCCATCATTATTGGGTGCATGAAACATTTTGCGAATGTGTGAAACACCTACGGTGATGCGCTTTTGAGTTAAAAAAAATTTATAAATTCCTATATGTTAAGAAAAGCTGAACGGGTTCGTCCAGCCCTGAAAGAAATTTAGGAAATCTGGCCCTGAATGAGCATCGCAGAGCGCAATGGGTCAGATTTATCTAATTTCCGAAGGGCTAACCCGTGCAGCTGGCCAAACTTTTGGGATGCGCGGAACAGTTTGCTATCCTGTGGAACACCTACGGTGATGCACTTTTGATTCCAAAACAAGTTATACTTTCCTACTCTACAGAAAAAGCCACCCGACAGTGTCAGGTGGCTTTAATCATCCGTTCAGAAGTGTCCGATACGGAATGAAGTATTGGTAATCCCCGGAAAGGATGAAGATCAGCAGGAAGATGACGACCGTAAAGCCGATCGCAAAAATCAGATTGAGCAGCTTGTTCTTCGTGAAATTCAGGATGAAGTACGGAGCCACAAACATTTCGTAGGTCGCGAACGGCGAGCTGAGCCTTCCACCTACCGTCTCCAGGTTACCGAAGGCGATCAGGATAAGTGAAGCGAAAAGGTACAGATTGTGGTAGGTCCGGTATTTCTCGTCCTGCTGGATTTTCGTGAACAGGAGCGTCCCGAAAAAGATCAGCAGCTGCATCCAGAGGACCGGATTCATCAGCCATTTCCCGCTTGTGTAAGCGGGGTTGGTGAAATACGGCGCATACCGGCCCGGGATCGCCCACAGGTACAGGCTCGGGCTCTTCACGATCAGTCCGGCGACAACCGCAAGTGAGAACAATATTCCCACTTGACTCCACTTACCGTTGTAGAGATGGTTTTCATAAATATAGCCCGCGATGAAAATCAAAGCCGTGACGTGGAACAGTGAAGCGATCAGCACGACCGCCATGAATTTGGCGAATTCCTTCGATTTGATGTATTTGACCGAATAAAGCAGGATGATGCTGGCCAACGAGCCCCGGATCTGCCCCATATCCCGCGCCAAAAAGAAGCGCGAAAAGTAATAGAACAGCATCAAGGACGGATAAGGCACATTGCGGTACAGATACTTCACAAGCAGGAACATCGTCAGGAAAGCAAAGAACAGCAAGAAAGTGTAGTAATTCAAGCCCAGGTTCAAAAAGAGATAATTCAGGAACAGGTAACCCGCTTCCGCATCAAGTTTGCCGTTGAAGACATCCTGGATGCCGGTCATATCATCGAAAAATGATTTGTAGGAAACAAAGTCATAACCCGTGTGATACCGAAAGCCGGCCAGAATGGCCAAAAAACCGCCGCCGATCAGCACCATCTTCTTGTTGCCCTGCAGAGCTTCCGTGATGGCAAGCACCAGCAGCGCAAGGAATGTGAAAAGATAAAGTGTCATCAACTTACCTCCGATTCTATTGTAGGACGATTTTGATCGGAGCAGTATAGTTTGCCAACAAAGTACGCTGTTTCTTGTACCAAGCTTTATTTGTGACATGTTTCTGAGAAACTAGAATGATTTCATCGAAGCTCAGTTTCGGGTCCGCCGCAACGATATCGGACGCAAACACATAGTTTGTAGCCGTGTCCTTCAGCAAGCGTTCCTGGACTTCGCGAGGCAAAGCCGGATCGGAAAGGATCAGTTTTTGCTGCGCAGAAGGATATTGGATCGTATGCACCAATTCATCCGTAAGGTTTCCCTCATTGAATAGGGAAAGGTCGATGATGGTGTCCTCATCCGATTCCCTGTAATTGAATACATCGGTGACTTCTTTTTTGAAGAACAAGCGCGAGAAGGCAATCAGAATACCGAAAACTATTCCCGCAATCAGGACGGCGACAGCCATCACGGCATAACCGACAGGGCCCAGGCCTTCTTCCTCTTCGGTTTTTTCAGGACCGTTTTCGATCACGACTTCATGCGGATCGGAAAGCATCGAAACATTTTTATTCTCGAGCAGCGTCAATTCCTTGTTGCTGATCATGTCGTACAGGACAGCAGCGATGGCGAGATTCTTGTCTGCATCACCCGTCCCCACAGTGACGTTCAGCGAGTTGTCGCCAGGATCATTCGTGATGTCCAGGATGTATTTGGCCGGGATATCCCCTTCTTCCAAAGCCTCGATTTCCTGGGTCAGTGTCACTTTTTCTGCGGCATCGATTGTCGCAAAGACGGCAGGCGACAACAGCACGGACTCCAATAAGGCAGAATTGATAAAGGCACTGCCTTCGTCATTTTCGATATAGATTTCGAAGCGCGCCGCTCCCTCGTGCAAAGCAGCGTACTCTTCGCCGGTGATCAGATTCACTTCCAGCCCGGTATCCGGATCGATTTCCTGTTCTTCCTCCACCGTTCCATTGCTGAACAAGGTGTAGCCGATGCCCAGTACATAAAGAAGAAGCGTAGCGAAAGCAGTCAGCCAGACGGTCTTTTTGTTGTCCTTCAGAAATTCCTTCAATTGTTTGGTTGTGGGTAAATGCATCATGCCGTGACCTCCTTCGCATCGTAGATTTTTTCCAGTGCTTTTGCGGTCTTCAGCATATCAAAAGCTTCCATTTCCGATTTCGGACGGTTGCCTTTCGGCTCGCCCATGACTTCGGCTTCCCAACGGTCCAGATCCGCATCCAGCGGTACAAACCGGACATTTTCGGACAACACCGTGTCCTCCGATACTTCCGTCGACATCACCAATTTGACGTTGGCTGCCTGAGCCTCCACCGCCACGATCGGCAAACCTTCATACAACGAAGGCAACAGGAAGACATCCATCGCTTTCAGCAATTCGGCGATATCTTCGCGTTCGCCCAAGAAAAGCACATGCTCGGAGACGCCCAATTCCTTTGCCAAGCCGTGGATCTCTGCTTCGAGACTGCCGGCCCCGACCGACAACAGGTACGTGTTCGGGTGTTTCTTCAGGATATGCTGAAAAATCTTCAGCAACAGCCGGTGATTTTTTTGTTCTTCGAAGCGGCCGATGTGACCGATCACGAAGGAGTCTTCCGGAATGCCCAACTGCACATGCATTTCTGCCTTCGTCACCGGCACGTTGCGGTAACGATCCAGGTTGATGCCGTTCGGAAGCATAACGAAAGGCTGCTCCTTGCCGAACAGCCCGATGCCAGCTTCATCAGAGCAGCCAAGGAAATCGGTTGCGTATTTCATCATCAAGTTATTGAAGATCGGTCGCACGATGCTGTACGGGAATCGGTTGCCTTTGCCGTCGGAAGTCGCATGGCTGTGGGCGATGCGTTTTTTGACGCCGGCTCTGGCAGCCAGCCACAAGTTCAGGCCGCCGCCGAAGAAGATTTCGTTGTGGACGATATCGACTTGGTTCTCCTGCAGCAGTTTGCTGACGGTTTTGATGTAGCGCAGCGGTTGTTTGTTCGGGTTCGGCACGACGAAAATCTTGCCCCCCAATGCGGCGATTTCGTCATGGTAGGGACGCACATCGGCAAACTCTTCATAGATGACGAAATCGAATTGGTACTTGGAACGGTCGATGTTGCGGTAGGCGTTCATCATGAACGTCTCCGCCCCGCCCTTTCCCATTCTGCCCTGGAAATGCAGGACACGTTTAGGTTGAGTCATTAGTGTAGTTCTCCCATCTGTCTAGAAATTTCCTTTGAGTTTTTCAATCAATTTCGGCGACGCATTGCTCAAGAGGTGCATCATGCCGGAAGCGAAATAGTTCAGGTAAATCGATTTCGATTGGAATAATAGCTTCATAATTTTCCGGATCGGCGTATCGGTCAGGCTGTACGCCGTTGCGTACTGCACACGCGGATGCTGCAGGATTTTTTCGATGTAGGTCTTTTTGCCTGCCCAATCCAACGGGCAGCTTTTTCCGTGCAACGGGATAATGCAGGACATCGTGCCCTTCAGGAACAGCGCGCTGAAGCCGCCCAGATCCTTGTCGGTCAGGCCCAGCAATTCATTGTAGAATTCCAGGAACGTCTCGAACTTATTGTCGAAATACTTGTTCGTCAAGCTGCTCTTGCCTTCGAAGGCGTATTGGTAGAGCACTTCGCTGGTCGTCACGACTTTTTGGGCATGGCGGTAATAAGCGATGTTGAACAAACGGTCCTCACAGCTGCTATAGCTCGGAAAGGCGATCTGGTGCTCGCGGATGATGTCCAGACGGTAAATTTTGTTCCAGATGACATACATCAGCTGCTTGTTCATCAAAGGATAAAGATTCTCCAGGAACGCCGCGTTCGAAGCGTAGATTCGATCTTCGGCGATGACCTGCTTTTCCGAAACGATCTCCTGGTCGTCCAGCACCCGCAGATTGTAGGAAGCCACGATCAGGTCCGGGGCCTCGCTAATGAGGATCGCTTGGTAGCGTTCCAAAGTATGGCGCTCGATTTCGTCGTCCGCATCCATCAAAAACAAATACGTCCCCTTCGCGCGCGCAATCCCTTGATTGCGCGCGTTTCCTGGCCCGTTGTTCGGGATGGTGATGAAAGAGAAGCGGCTGTCCTCGGCAACGAACGCCTGCAGAACGTCCGCAGTCGCGTCCTTCGAGCCGTCGTTCACGATGATGACCTCAAAATCGCTGACCCTCTGCGCGGCGATGCTTTCCAAAGTGGCACGGATGGTGCCGGCGCAGTTGTACGCCGGGATCACGATGCTGAAAAAAGGTTTGTTTTCCATTAGTTTTCCTTCCTAACGTTGCTCCGTCAAGACAACGCGTTATGCTTTGTTCTTTAATTCCTTCGCCAGTTCCTTCAGATAAGGGCGCATTTTGTCGGCCGTGTCCTTGTTCTCCAGGCCGAATTCGATGTTCGCGATCAGCAGGCCGTATTTATCGCCTACGTCATAGCGCTTGCCTGTGTATTCATAAGCCACCAGCGGATGGATCGCGTTCAACGATTCGATCGCATCGGTCAACTGGATTTCGTTCCCGGCATCCGGCGCTTGGTTGCGCAGAATGTCGAATATTTCCGGCGTCAACAGGTATCTGCCGATGATGGCAAGGTTGCTCGGCGCTTCTTCCGGAGCCGGCTTTTCGATGAAGTGGTTGACGCTGTAGATATGCTCGCCGACCTTCTCCTTGATGTCGACGATGCCGTAGCGGTTCGTCATGCCCTCAGGGATGCGCATCGTCGCCACGACGCCGCCCTTCGTCTCGTCGTAAGTATCCATCAACGCTTTTGCCAACGGGACTTCGCTCGGCATAATGTCATCGCCCAAAAGCACAACAAAAGGTTCGTTGCCGATGAAAGCTTCGGCCTGCAGAATGGCATCGCCCAGTCCATGCGGGTAGGCTTGGCGCACATAATGGATGTGCGGAATGTTCGTCTGCTGAACCAATTCCAGCATCGCGGTCTTGCCTTTTTCCTTCAAGTTTTCCTCCAACGCAATGTTTACGTCAAAATGGTCTTCGATCGGACTCTTGCCCTTCCCGGAGATGATGATGATTTCTTCGATGCCGGCAGCCATGGCTTCTTCCACCACATATTGGATGCTTGGCGTATCCACGATCGGCATCATTTCCTTTGCCATCGCTTTCGTCGCCGGCAAGAAGCGCGTTCCTAAACCTGCTGCAGGTATAACAGCTTTCCGTACTTTTGTCATGGGACTCCCTCTTTCTTCGTATAGTCTGTTCCATTATAGCAAAGATGCCTCCAAAAAAGAATCAACATAGGACAGAAAAAAGGGCCACGGCACGCATCCAATCGGATGAGCGATGCCGCAGCCCAGGCTCAATCAGCGTAAAAAACTACGCTTCGTAGCCGTTCGGATTATTCTTTTGCCAGTTCCAGGAATCACGGCACATATCCGCCAAAGTCTTCTGGGCTGTCCAACCCAGTTCTTCCTTGGCTTTCGTCGCATCCGCGTAGCAGGTAGCGACATCGCCAGGGCGTCTGTCGATGATGGTGTACGGAATCTCGACGCCTGTGGCCTTCTGGAAGTTATACGTCAAGTCCAACACGCTGTAGCCGATGCCGGTACCGAGATTGTAGATGCCGACTCCGTTGGTTTCCTTGATTTTTTCCAAAGCTTTGATATGACCCAACGCCAAGTCGACGACGTGGATGTAGTCGCGCACACCTGTGCCGTCCGGTGTGTCGTAATCGTCACCGAAGATGCTCAGGCGCGGCAATTTGCCGACCGCCACCTGCGTGATGTAAGGCATCAGGTTGTTCGGGATGCCGGTCGGATCTTCGCCGATCAGGCCGGACTCATGCGCGCCGATCGGGTTGAAGTAACGCAACAAGGCGATGCTCCACTCGGAATCGGCGAACGCCACGTCCTGTAAAATCTGTTCGATCATCACTTTCGTGTAGCCGTAAGGGTTGGTCGCGCTTGTCGGCATGTCCTCCGTCAGCGGGGACACATTGTTCATGCCGTAGACTGTTGCGGAAGAGCTGAAGACGATTTTCTTCACGCCGTGGTTGCGCATCACATCGCACAAGACCAAAGAGCTCGTGATGTTGTTGTGGTAATATTCGATCGGTTTCGCTACGGATTCGCCCACAGCTTTGAAGCCCGCAAAATGGATGACCGAGTCGATGTTCTCTTTTTCGAAGACGGCATTCAAAGCTTCGTGGTCCAGCACGTCCACTTCATAGAAAGTCGGTGCTTTGCCGGTGATCGTTGCGATCCGGTTCAACACTTCCGGCTTGCTGTTCGAATAGTTGTCGACGATGACCACTTCCTGGTCTGCGTTCAACAATTCCACTACAGTATGGCTGCCGATATAACCGGCTCCGCCTGTTACTAAAACTGACATAATATCCCTCTTTCCGATTGACTGTTTTTTTTAATTTAATCTATGAAATCAATAACTATTGTTGCCGTTCCCTTAAAATGCCACATCATCTAAGCCGCTGTTGTCTCCGTAACCGTATTGGATATCCGCATCGGACAGATTCATGTCATCCAAACTAACTTGTTCCAGCTCCAGCTCGTCGCGCAACAGATTGGAGATGCGCATGCGCTCCTCGGGATAGACATAATTATAGAAGATGTCTTCCATATACATCTCTTCTCCGGCGATGCTCAGCTGATTGTACTCTGTTATCGAATCGCTGTAATTTTTCTGGATGTCGATCAGATTTTCAAAAGTCAGGTTGGTGCGCATGTTCGTCTCGACTGCCGTCAGGATATCCTGATAGTTGGAAATGCCTTCGATGCTCAACAACTGATCCACGATCGCCTTGATGACCATTTGTTGACGCAGCTGCCTTCCGGTGTCTCCTTGCGGATCATCATAGCGCATCCTTGCGAAGGCCAAAGCATCCCATCCCTGCAAAGTGACGGTTTTCCCTTCCACGAAGTAGGCGTCGTTGTAATCAAACGTCAACGGGCTCGTGATTTCGATACCACCGATGGCATCGACCAAATCCGCCAAACCATACATATTGATTTCGACGTAGTAATCGATCGGGATGTTCAGAAACTCCTGGATGGAATTGAGCGCCATCTCTGTCCCTCCGAAAGCATAGGCATGCGTAATCTTATCATTGTATTCGTTGTAGATGTCTGTTTGATAATTGACCATCTCGGTGTACGAATCGCGCGGAATGCTGACCAAAGTAGTCTGCTTTGTTTCCGGATTGATCGTCACAATGATTATCGTATCCGACCTTCCGCCCATCTCTTCCAGTTCGTCTCCGTAACTATCGATACCCAGCAAAGCAAAAGATATCGGTTGGGTTTCTGAAAAGGAAACCTCTTCCTCGCGCTTATCCTCGGTGTCCACTGCGTTGAATACTGCGTTCATTGTACTGTCCACATCATTGTACGCGCCCCACATCAAGCCGCCCACGACAACCAAGATACCGAGCAAGGAAATGAGCAAGACCCTTTTCCAGATCCGCTTTTTTTTGAAATCACTTCTGGATTCATTCATATTGAGTTCCTCTTTCCACGCAATAATAGCTGATTGATCCACAGAACTTGTCTGCGTCTTTTATGAATACCTATTCAGTATAAAACAATCTTTCACATTAAAAAAGAATAAATGGAAAACATAATGAAAAAATAAACTTTCTTTCCTTGCCGAACTTATCGATGCATTGCTGTCGTTATTTGTATGAATCATGCCCGAAAAAGCTTTCATAGCGCGGGATGAATATCTGTATACTACACTAACCTCCTAATTGTAAAACGCTTCCATTTATTCTATAATAAGGTGAAGCAAGTTCGTTGCACCTGTCTCCCCGAAAAGAAGGTGAAGAAAATGTAGAATGATAAGAACGACCCCATAACCGCAGAGCGCCAGCATGTCTGATCAAAAAGCAACATTCCTTTATTCAAGTTTAGCATCTAAAGGAGGGCTAAATTATGAAGCGAAGGTTCCTTTTGCTGGCTCCTCTCTTACTGATGATTACCTTATTCAGTAATACGCCTGTCGTAAAGGCATCCACAGAAGAGCCAACAATAGCTACACAATTACTTGTACCTGAGGCAGCTCTTGAGGAAACAGTTCCCACAGAAGAATCCTTACCAATTGTTACACCTGAAACCCAAACTCCTTTAACAACTGAAGAGCCAACAACCGAAACACCTCCAGTTGTAGCAGAGCCAACCGTCGCAGAGACTTCACCCGAGACGGTACTTTCCGAAGAAACAGCACCGGCTGCCACAACTGAACCAATTCCAACCATTACCGAAGACCCCACAACCGAAACACCTGCGACAGTCGAAACCGCCCCAACCACAACAACAGTCCCCGATGCCGAAACTTTGGCTCCCGGTACGACGACCCCAGCGGAAGCCGCAACGGACCCGCAAACTACCACAACGGATCCCATAATGGAACCATCACCTGACCAACCATCCACGCCAACTGGCGAAGAAAGCACTGAAACGCCCACACTGAATACCGATCCGATCGAAACCGAAACGCCACCTCCTGTTGAAACCGACACGGAAATTCCTGCAGAAACTCCGCTGGATACTGTGATGGAAACTGAGGAGCCGGTTGCAGAAGAAGAACCAGAAGAAACAGATACAGAAGAAGTTGCTGTCGAAGAAGTTGCTGCTGCCATCATGGCAATGGCAAGCGAAGAAGAATTCTCGACCGGCCCCTCACAATACATCAGTTATGTGAACACGGACGACAATGTGATCGCACTGACTTTCGATGATGGCCATTCCTATGCGAACCTTTCGGAGATATTGGCCATTCTTGATGTTTACGGCGCAAAAGCAACCTTCTTCATGAACGGGGATGCCTCCGCTGATCTTCTGAAACAGATCGTCGATTCCGGGCATGAACTCGGGAACCACTCTTATTCGCATCAAGATTCCACCATCATTTCTGCTGATGCGCTTGCCTACGACATCAATCTGATGGAAGATTACGTACAGGAAAGCACAGGCACGACTTCACGGCCGTTATTCCGGGCTCCTTACGGCGCTTTGAATAATTCGGTACTGGAAACGGTCGGCAGTCTTGGCTATGAATACACCATCGGTTGGTCCATCGACACGCTCGATTGGTCCGGCTTATCAGCAACCACCATCAGTTCCACTATCACCAATAATATAAGCCCTGGCGACATCGTCCTGATGCATGCCAGTGTTGGTGCCGTCAACACACCTGATTCTTTATGGTACACCCTTTCTGCTTTACAAAATGCCGGCTATAGTTTTTCAACCATTGGGCAACTTTTGGGGATCGCCAGCGAAGATCCAGAAGACGAAGTGTACTACGAAGATGAGGAAGAATTTGATACCGGCATATCCAGATGGGTGGACGATATCGATACCGATCAACCTTATGTAGCTTTGACTTTCGATGATCTGGAAGACGCTGCTGTCGTTCAGGAATTGTTGGAGGTATTGGCTTCATTGGACGTGAAAGCAACCTTCTTCCCTGACGGCAAAGCGGATCCGTATTTGCTCGCACAAATCGTCGAACAGGGACATGACATCGGAAACCATACCTATTCACACCCATACTCCACACAGCTCAGCGCTTCTCAATTGGCATCCGAACTGAACGCATTGGAAAACATCATTCAGGATGCCACCGGCGTAACATCCAGACCTTATTTCCGTCCTCCATACGGCGACTACAATCAATCCGTTTTGGAGACTGCCGGAAGCCTTGGTTATGAATACACAATTGGATGGACAACCGATACCTATGACTGGGATGATTATTCATCCACTGCCATTTCCGATCGCGTCGTCGACAATCTTTTCCCTGGATCCATCTATCTTTTGCATGATGCAGCAGCCACTCCTGAATCTTTGTGGTATATGGTTGCTTCCGCTCGAAAAAAAGGCTTTGATTTTGTCACAATGACGGATCTCTTGGCATTGGATGGCGTGTTTTCTCCAGAGGAGGATGATAGTGGAACGGAAGATCCAGGAGGCGCGAACGAATTAACAGGATTAGATCCGATTCCAGGAACTACCAATCCAGTCATAACAAAAGATATTGTGACCGACCGGACCGGACAGCTCGGCGTTGCGGAACCGTACATCGTCTACGAAGACGGTATCTACCATATGTTCTTCGACGTCATCCTCGGCTACAATCCGGCTACGGGCTCGACCGCCGATGAAATCGGCCACGCCTACAGCACCGACATGATCAACTGGACCTACACCCAGATCGTCCTCGGCGAAGAAACGAACGGAACAAGAGCCGCATCCCCTTACGTGATGGAATACGAAGATGCCTACTACATGGTCCCTGACCGCGTCGGCGACGTCAATGTCTATCAAGCCTCCTCATTCCCGCTCGAATGGGAACTGTACGGCACGCTGCTGTCCGGCAATTTCGTCGATCCATTGGTCTTCTCGATGGACAACATCTGGTACATGACCGTTTCCGAATTGCCTTACAACAGCCTCTCCCTTTACTACAACACTTCCGGAGATTGGCGCAACAGCAATTGGGTACTGCATTCCAGCAGCCAGATCATTCCTGAGACCTCAACCGAAGGCGGCCTCCGCAATGCGGGCAATGCCTTCATCTACGAAGACTCGGTCATCATTCCGGTAGAAGTCACTCCGAAATCCAGCAACATCTACGGAGAATACACCGACTGGTATGAACTGACAAACTTGTCAACGACAACCGTCACTGCAACCAGAAGAAGCAATGCCGTCATCTCGCAATACAATGACGAATGGAACGGCGATGCGATGCATCACATCTCCTATGTTGCAGCGGGAACTGGTTACTACTATGCGACTGACGGATACAATTGGAACAACAACGAATACAGCATCGGCTTATTCACAGGGTCCGACCCTTCGGATACCCAAGATCCGGTGATTCCGACTGTTCCGACTGACCCAGTGGATCCGGTTGACCCAACTGATCCTACCGATCCTACAGACCCGACTGATCCTACCGATCCTACAGACCCGACTGACCCGACTGGCCCAACCGACCCGACTGCAGTTCCGACCGTACCGGTGGATCTGTCCGCAATCGCGGGTACAGAAAATCCGCTGATCACCAAAGAAATGGTGACCGACCGGACCGGACAGCTCGGCGTTGCGGAACCGTACATCGTCTATGAAGATGGCGTTTACCATATGTTCTTCGACGTCATCCTCGGCTACAATCCGGCTACGGGCTCGACTGCTGATGAAATCGGCCACGCCTACAGCACCGACATGATCAACTGGACCTACACTCAGATCGTCCTTGGCGAAGAAACGAACGGAACCAGAGCCGCTTCCCCTTACGTGATGGAATACGAGGACACCTACTACATGGTCCCTGACCGTGTCGGCGATGTCAATGTCTATCAAGCTTCGTCATTCCCGCTTGAATGGGAACTCTACGGCACACTGTTATCCGGCAATTTCGTCGATCCATTGGTCTTCTCGATGGACAACGTCTGGTACATGACCGTTTCCGAATTGCCTTACAACAGCCTATCGCTTTATTACAACACATCCGGGGATTGGCGCAACAGCAGCTGGGTACTGCATTCCAGCAGCCAGATACTTCCGGAGACCTCAACTGAAGGCGGATTGCGGAACGGCGGGATGCCGATCATTTACGAAAATTCCGTTGTGATACCAGTGGAAGTCACCCCTAAATCCAACAACATCTACGGGGAATACACAACCTGGTATGAATTATCCAATCTGTCGCCTACGACCGTGACCGTTACGGACAAAGGCACAGCCGTCATTTCTCAATACAATGATGACTGGAACGGCGATGCGATGCATCACATTTCCTATATCGCTGTAGGGGATGGCTTCTACTACGCGACTGACGGGTACAATTGGAACAAAAATGAATACAGCATCGGAATCTTCAAAGGAAGCAGCACCACAGACCCTACTGACCCAACCGATCCGACAGATCCGGACTTGCCGGCTGCTCATTTGACGATGGAAGACATCGCTTTGTATTACAGCGTCCGAAACCCGATCCTTTCCGTAGACAGCATCACAGACAGAGTGGCCAGCCAAGGGATCGCCAACCCGTACGTCATATTGGAAGACGGTACCTACCATGTGTTCTTCAATACCATTCAGGCCTACAACCCGTCTACCGGCGTGACGGCTGACGAAATCGCACATGCTTGGAGCACCGATCTGCAACAATGGAATTACACACAAGTGGTGCTGGGAGTCGATACCACCGGCACAAATGTCGCTTCCCCTTATGTCTTTATGTATCAAGATGAGTACTATATGGTACCGGATTTGACCGGCAACGTGAACGTATACAAAGCATCTTCCTTCCCGTTAGGCTGGGAATTCTACGGAACGTTGCTGAGCGGAAACTTTGTCGATCCACTCGTCTTCGCGCAGGAGGATATCTGGTATCTGGCTGTCACCGCTCAACCATACGATAGCCTGTCCCTCTACTACAACAGTTCCGGCGATTGGCGCAACAGCAGCTGGACACTGCATCCTGAAGGTCAGATCATCACAGCGACCGCCACCGAATCCGATCTGCGGACGGCCGGTAATCCATTCTACTATGATGGAGCAGTTGTTTTGCCGATCCAAGTCACTCCAAGCGATGGCCGCTACGGCGAATACACGTATTGGTACCAATTGTCCAATCTGACGCCGACCAGCATCTCTGTCATCAATCTCGGACTTGCGGTGGAGGCACAAAAGAATGAAACTTGGAACAGCGACGCGATGCATCACATCTCGAATGCAACGTTCGGTACCGGTAATATTTATTTTGTCGACGGAATGAACGATGGCGTGTACACAATCGGCCTCTATACCGATTTGGCACAGACCATCCATCCACCTGTCGCAGTCCCATTCCCTACTGTAACCAATCCGATCTTGACGACTGCGATCGTTACGGACCGCACCGGACAGACAGGCATAGCCGATCCATTCATTTATCTGGACAACGGCATCTACTACATCTTCTTCGAAATCATCGGTGGGTACAATGCCGCAACTGGACAGTATGCCGATGAAGTCGCTTATGTATGGAGTGCCGATCTGGTCAACTGGACATACGGCCAAGTCGTCATCGGGCCATCCTTGCAGGGAGTAAGGGCAGCCTATCCAAATGTCTTTACCTATGAAAACAACTACTACATGGTGCCGGATCTCGCCGGCAATATCAATGCCTACACCACCACCGACTTCCCGAACAATTGGACCTACTATTCCACTCTAATCGAAGGAACCTACTCCGACACGAACATCTTCAGCATCGACGATGTCTGGTACATGACTACTGCTGAAGAACCCTACATGAATCTATCCCTTTATCACAACACATCAGGGGATTGGCGGAATGACCAGTGGGAATGGCAAGAGGACATCCTGATCGGTACTGGTGATGAATACAGCTATCGCAGTGCCGGCAACCCGTTCGTCTACGATGACTATGTCATCATGCCGGTCCAAGCTCACCCGGATGGCGGTATGTACGGAGAGTACACCTATTGGGTGAAACTTTCCAACTTCTCAACGACCGATGTCGACGTCGATATCATGAGCACAGCCGTCACGGCCATCTTCAATGGCGGGTGGAACGATGAGTCGATGCACCACATCTCTCACGCGGACTACCTGGACTGGTATGTCTACATCGCTGATGGTTACAATAATGGCGAATACTCACTCGGCCTCTACATTGAGGATTCTTTGGCCTGACGCTTAGCCTTACACAGTTGCTCAGACAGTCAAAAAACAAGCCATCCAGCTTGGGGAACCCTTTCGGATTCGCTCAAGCGGATGGCTTGTTTTTGTTTACTTTTTGATGGTTTTGAACAACTTGTAAACGGAGGCCGAGAGGTTCGGGAATGCCAGGAAGGCTGCATAGAGACTGTTCAGCTTCGGCTTTCCGCTCGCTTTGAGCGCTTGACGGGCTGCAGCCAGCTTTTCGATGACCGCTTTTTTTCCGGATGGATCATTCAGCCCATCCAACGTCAGGATGGCCGCCAACGACTCCGTGAACAAGGAGCGATAGCTCTTGTCGCTGTAGTCCGCTTGTCCGTCCGCATGGAAATAGGCCGCCCGTTCCTTCAAGGCCTCCAAATAATCCAGCTTATTCTTCAGCTTGAAGCCTTCGCCCATGATGCTGTCTGCGCGCTGCCAGTAATACAGCAACGGCTCCGTTGTGAAGGCGATCTTCCCGGCTTTGTCCAACAGCTTGTAGGTCGTAAACTCATCTTCGTGAATCCTGCCGACAGGATAACGGATCCCTTCGAACAGTTCCGCTTTGTAAAGCTTGCCCCAGGCGACGACCATCTGTTCATGGAAGGCGCCGAAATGGATGATATGATCCAACGCCTGCCGGCTGGTGAAGCTGAAAGTCTTCGGCCCCTCCGTCCGTTCCGGCAACGATTCCGTCGCTGTGCGCAGGAAATTGCAGGCTGAGACATCCGCATCCGTTTCCTCCAGTATCTGAAGCAAATTCTCCAGATAGCGCTCGCTGATCCAATCATCACTGTCCAGGAACGTCAGGTAGCGTCCTTTGGCGATCGGTATGCCGGCATTCCGGGCATCCGACAGGCCACCGTTGGGTTTGTGGATGACGTGGATGCGGCTGTCGCGCTTGGCGTAATCTTCGCAAATGTCGCCACTGTTGTCCGGCGAACCATCATCGACCAAGATCAGTTCCCAGTCACTGTACGTCTGTGCCAACACAGAATCCACACAGCGCGGCAGGAGGTCGGCCACTTTATAGACCGGTACGATAATACTGATTAATCTGCTCATGCTAATTCCTTTCTTCGGCTGCTTGTTTGTCTGCCGGATTGCATTTTTTCAAAATTAGACTTTGTAGCGCTTGGCTGCGTCATAGATGCGTTTGCAGAACAACAAACGGCGCTTGATGAAATAGAGCTTCAATTTGATTTCGGCCAGGAAAGAACGTTTTTCTTCGACTTTCTCCACCATCTTCAGGTGCTGGCCGCCGTATTCCTTCATCGGCATGAACCAGTCGGAAAGGTGGATGTCGAAAATTTCCGGCCGCTCCCGATACGACATCATCAGCAAATGTTGGTCATCATCGATGCAATCCAGCATCAATAATGCTTCCATCGCTTTTTTGGTCAAGTTCCACAGATCATCGGCCAAACTGTCTGGCAGGATGACCGGTGCGCCCATCAGGCACTCGGAAAGGAACTGCAACTGGAACCCGGCATGGATCTTGTTCGGATCGCTCAAGCTGAACAGATGGATTTTATCTTCCAGATCTGTTTGCCATAAGTAATCGAAGTCGGCGGCGTCACTGAAGCTTTTACCACCGTGGTTGAAGCCGAAGTCGAGCCATGCCAACATGCCTGTTGCCAAGCCCTTCTCGACGGCATCATACAAGCACCAATATTTCATCAGCATGATGTAGTCGTAATTGGCTTTGTTGTCCGGCCACTCCGGATCGGCATTCGCCCGGAACTGATGGAAATCAGGCTTCAGTTCGACGGCAGCCATGCGTTCATAAAGGGCAGGTTCAACCTCAAACACATCCTCGACTTCGATGACGACGGTCTTGTCGGCCAAGCCGAATTCGCCGCGGATCTCCATCACTTTCGGAGCCAGTTCCGGAGTCGTATAGACGACGATCTGATTTTGGATCCGCGCCCAAAACCGGAAGTAGTCCAAATATTTTTCCACGCCTCTCGAATAGAATGCATATTTGTCGCGGCCGATATCAAAAAAGCCGGTTACGATTGTGATTTCTCTCATCAGTTTTTACCCCTCTTCAATAATTTACTGGATACAAGCTGCTGCAATTTGTCGCGTTCAGCTTTGCCGAACAGCAAGAAGTAGTTGATCGCCAAGCCTACGATACCGCAGCCGACAGCCGCTGCCCCCAACGCAGGCCAACCATCGATTGCCGGCACCACCAATTTCACCCCGACAAACGTCAGGACCATCAGCACCGTTACGGCAAAGTAACGCAGAATGATCGGATAAAAAATCGTCTTTTTCTGCTTCAGGCACGTCGCGGCATAGATCGGCATGAAGGTCATATTGGCGATGAAGCCGACCGATGTGCTGACACCGGCGATCGCCAGTATCCCCAGATCGGTAGTGTTCAGCAAAATGAAAACGAGCACGACATCAAATATGCTGATGCAGAACCAGAACAGCGAATTCATCTTCAGCCGGTTCGTGATCAGGAAGACGTTGTACATCCCTGTAATCGGCGGCGAATCCAAGAAAGGGAAAATCGTCAGCAAAAGCAGTACGTAAATCATGTCTGCGTCCTGCGTAGGCACCCACAATCCGATCAGATCATGACCGAAGGCAACGAGAATCGCAGCCGGGATATTCGCGAAAGCCGAAGTCAAAAGCATGTTCTGCCTCAATTCCGCCAACAGGCTCTTGATGTCATTCTTCGCGTAATGATAAGTCAATTGCGGCGCAAAGAGATTGGAGATGCTCGCAACGACTTGATTCAGGATATTGCTCAATGTCTTCGCTACGGAAAGTTGCCCCATCGCGATGGAACTGATGAACAGGTTGCTGATCAAGAGGTCCAAGCCGTCCGATAGTGTTTGGCTCAGGCTGCTGATGCTGCTCCAGACACCGGAAGCAAACAGTTTTTTGACTTTCGCCATTGAAAAATCAAGCGGCCGGATCTTGATGTCGGGAACCAATTTGCGCGTATAATAAATGTTTGATATAAGAACAAAAGCCGTGCAGATCAGCATCACCAAACCGACGATCGCAACGGTTGTCGGCAGCACAGAGAAGAAGACGATGAATAGGATTGCCTTCAGCGTATAGGAAACGGCATTGATCAGGCTGCTGACATAGAGGCGGTTCGTGATGAACGTCGCCACTGTGAAGACGGTGCTGATGATCGACAGCATAAAGTTGAGGAAAACCAGCGTGTACAATTGCTTCACACTCACGACCAATTCAGGCGGAATGTTGATCAGTTTTTCCAAGTTCGTGACCACAAACAAGCCGAGAATCGCGAACATAACGGCCATGACGATGTTCGCCATCAGGACTGAATTGAAATATTGATTGGCTTCTTTCTTGTCGTCCTTATGGTAAGCGATCGTGATGAAGCGGCCCGCTACCGAGTTCAACGCGACCGTGATGATGACCGCATAGTTGGCCATCGAATTCGCAAGGTTCACGAACCCGTATGCTTCCACCCCGATGTTATTGACAATGTAATCGGAGAGGAAAAAGTTGATCCCCAAGTTGAGCACCAATGTAACGATGCTGGCAATCATATTGATGGACAGTGTTTTTTCTTTATTCATGAATTTCGATTATTCCTCCTTATTCAGGGGGGAGCCCTTCCGGCCGATACCCTTTTATATGTCCTTGAAACGGTCCACGAAATCGGTGTAGAAAACTTCCTTCGTATAACGCAGTGAGCGTTCCTTGGCATTTTTTGCCATTTGGCTGCGTAATGTCTCGTTTTCCTTGAGGGTAGTGATGCTGTCCGCCAGTTTATTGACCAAATCATTGTTGCGTTCCAGAATCATCGCCAGTTCCGGCGTCGCATACTCGGGGATTCCTCCCGAATTCGTTACGATCAGTGGCCTGCCTACTGCCATTGCTTCGAGGACGACCAATCCGGCAGCCTCTTCGATCAGGGTCGGCACGCTCACGACATCGGCGATGGCATAATAGCGATAAGTCTCTGAATTCGCGACATATCCTGTGAAGACCATCCGATCGGCATTCTTCTTCACCAATGCTTCAACCTCTTCCAGATAGTCCGATTTGTCCTTTAAAGCAAAATTCGGGCTGCCCATGATGAGCAGCTTAACCGATGGGTCCGTGACCTTCTCCAATGCAAGAATCAGTTCCTTGACCCCTTTTTCCGGGATGACCCGCCCGCAGAACAGAACAACGAAATCAGTGGGCGAAAGCCCCAGATCTTTGCGCAAGGCTGTTTTTTCTTCGGCGTTGAGGCTGTCCGCAAAACGATCGTTGTCGATCGCGTTCGGCAGCACCGCCACCTGTCCGGAATCCATGCTGGAGGTCGCCAGCCATTCATCCTTGACGAAACGGCTGACCGCCAGCACTTCCCCGAACACGCTGTCCAGTTCGGCATCGCCGCGGAGATGATGGTGCAGATGCAGAAAGACGTTTTCCTTTCCGAGCGCCTGCGTGAATTGCCTGAACGTCGCATAATCCCCGCCTTCAGCGACCACTGCATCCGGTTTGGCGGCCAACACTTTGCGCACCCCCAGCCAATAATACAGATTCGGACGCGCAAAGCGGATCTTGAACAGTTTCCGAGCCAATACTTTAAGCGCCTTGTAGGCACCCGCAAACAAGAGATTGCGTTTGATGTAGATGAAATCCGTCTGCTTGTATTTCTGGCTGCGCGCTTCGGCCTCCTCGTCGTGAACGGAAACGACCAAAAAGCGCACTTTTTTTTCTATTTCATTCTGTTCGATCAATAACTCCAGCAAAGTCTCGATCGCCCCGCCTTTGACGGCCGGGATCGGCAGGATGCCTGGAGAAAATAAACAGATAGTCTTCACTCGTCGATCCCCTCTCTTATACTATTTCTACGCTTACCAGGGTTAGCCTTTCCCCAGTGCAGCCTTGATTCGGTTGAACAGGCTGTAATAAAGATAGAGCGCAATACTGGCTTCCCTCTTCATCAGGGTCAGCTCCAGTTTTTTCCGCGATTCAACTTCGCTCAAATCCAATCGGGTGAGGATCGTTTTGAGTGCCGGATCTTTCAGGATGGCTGCGATATTTTTGATCTTTGTGCCCATCGGCTGAGGATTGCTCTTGTGCGCCTCATTCGCCAGTGACAGCAAAGCGATGATGATATAGCGCATATCCAGGCGTTGGGCCAATTCGTCCGCCTTGCCTTCGCGTTCCAGCAGCGACTGCAGCTTACGGAAAGCCTGGACTTGGCGTTCGTGAAAAGCTTTTTTGTAGGAATTGACGACCGAACTCTCGTGGACGCGGTAATGATAGTAGGCACCGTCATCAATGGCGATGCGCCCGCTCTTAAGGAAAGCTTCAACGCAGACAAGCAAGTCTTCCATGAAGGCGACTTCCTTATCGAACCAGATATTTTCGTTTTCGAGCAGCTCGCGCTTGATCAGAAGACGGCAGACGCTACCCATGATATCCGTTTCCCCACTCTTGAAGCTCGGTTTGGCGATGACGTTCGCCACGATATCGCCGATAATCGCATTCCTTTCGATGATTCCGGTTTGCTTCATCAGGACAGGCTCGGTGCCTTCCTTCGTCTCTTTGACATAATTGCACATGCAAATGTCCGCTTGCGCTACCGTCAGCGTCGCAAGCATGCGTTCGTACATGCCCTCATCCACCCAATCATCCGGATCGACGAAACCCGCATACTCACCCGTCGCTGCGCGCAGGCCGTCGTTGCGTGCTTCCGACACGCCTCCATTCGGTTTGTCGATCAGGCGGATCCGGTCGTCTGTGGCGGCGAGCGCCATGCAGACAGCCAGGCTGTCATCCGTCGAACCGTCGTTTATCAGTATGATTTCAATTTCCTTCAGCGTCTGCTTGGTTAAGCTGTCGACGCATTGGTTTAAGTAAGGTGCCGCGTTGTAGACCGGCACGATGATGCTGACCATTGGTTTCACCCGAGGTCCTCCTCCCGATCCTGCCTGTGCAGGATGTATTGGCTGACGCTGCGCCGCAAAATATGCGCATCTTGCCCATTACCCTCTAGTATAAGTCAATTAACCGGAATGAAAAAGGAAAAATAACAATCTTAACGAAATTGTAAAGGCGTTTTGAAAATTTGTTATTTGAAAAACTAAATTCCAGTTGAGTGTTTCAAAATACGGAATTAACTTCTGCAAAGCCAGGAGTGGAATTCACTCCTGCAAACAGCCTATAATTCTAGGTGGATAATGTTTTGCTTCCTCACTTACAAAAGAAGGAAGTGTTCACCTATGGCAACACAGAAACATTTAACCCTTGAAGATCGTTACGCCATTCAACACGCACTCGAAAAACGCCACTCCTTCCGCACCATCGCCCGCTCCCTGGGCAAAGACCCGACCACCATTTCCAAAGAAGTCAGACGGCATCGCCAGAGTAGATATTATGTGGGCCAAGGCCGCATCCCCAATCGCTGCATCCATCGCCAACACTGCACCATCACTAGCCTTTGCGCCAATAAGAAATGCCGGAAGGCATCCTGCAGCCTCTGCAATCAGTGCAACAGTGTCTGCGCCGACTTTGAGGAAGAACTTTGCCCGCGCCTCAATCAATCCCCGTATGTCTGCAACGGCTGCAAAACGAGGGATTCCTGTACCCTGATGAAGTCTTTCTATAAAGCACAGGAAGCCCAACAGACATACGCACAGACTTTGTCAGATTCCCGTACAGGCATCAGCCTGACAGAAGAGGAGCTTGCGTATGTGGACGCGCTTGTGTCGCCACTGATCAAACAAAACCAATCGATTCATCACATTTGCGTACACAATGCCGACCGACTGCAGATTTGCGAAAGGACCCTCTACACACTGGTTGACCGGTGCTACCTTAAAGCCAGAAACATTGATTTAGTGCGTAAACCACGTTTCCGGTTGCGCAAGAAGAAGGTCGAAAAGAAAATCGACAAAGCTTGTCGTACTGGCCGAACGATGGTGGATTACAAACGGTACATGGAAGAACAGGAAGACGTTGCGACTGTCCAAATGGACACCGTAGAAGGCAGAAAAGGAGGGAAAGTTCTCCTCACCCTCCACTTCACGAACTGCCACCTGATGTTGATGTACCTGCGTGACCGCAACACGTCCCAGACTGTCATCGATGTTTTTAATAAGTTGGAGGAAGACTTAGGCGAAACGGTCTTCCGCAAGTTGTTTCCGGTTGTCCTAACGGACAATGGCAGCGAGTTTTCAAACCCCACAGCCCTGGAAGCCAACCAACGGACAAAAATTTTCTACTGTGATGCCAACGCCCCTTATCAAAAGGGGCAGATTGAGAAGAACCATACCTTAATCCGGTACGCCTTGCCTAAAGGAACCAGCTTTGATGGGCTCACGCAAGAGGATGTCCAACTGTTGGCCTGTCATATCAATTCCTACGCAAGACAAAAGCTAAACGACAAATCCCCTGCGGAGTCGTTTAGCTTCCTTTACGGAGCTGATCTCCTCCGTAACTTGGGTATAGAACTAATCCCACCTCATACAATAAACCTATCCCCCTCGCTATTCAAGAAAGAAGGTTTGTCAGATGGCAACTAAACGATTCCCGCTTTACGATGAACAGGGCCGAGAGTACCTATTGACCGCTTCTGAAACCATTGATTTCCTTTTGGAAGAAGTGCTTGCGCTACGCCAGACTGTGTTCGATCTGGAAAACAAAGTATCCCGCCTTTCAGAAGGTCCGCTGAACAAAAACAGCTTTGAAGAGGAAGGAATCCCATTCTAATAAGTAAATAGTAGCAGAACATTGTCCACAATAAAATATCTTTTAGGGGTGGAATTTACTCTTGCGAAAAAACGCAGAATCTTCACCTTCGGTTTGTCATGCCCAAAAAAAGGCCGAATTCGATGCGATGATTGTTCCAAAGCATACAAATTGACCTTTTTGGCATTCATTTTTTGTCTATTTCACTTTTCATCGGATCAAGGGTGGAATTTAGTTTTACAAACTGGAATTTACTATTGCAAGTAACCCGTTTTGAAAATTCGGCTGGGATACCGGGTTCGTCGCTTGGGGGCGGCGGGTTATTTTGGGTGGATTGGACCCTCGTTTCCCCGCCAAAAAGGGTTTGGCGGGGAAACGAGGACGGTGCTTAGGCAGAATAGCCCGCCAAACTACATTTGGCGGGTTTTCCGCTGAATATTCGAATTAAATTTACCCGCCAAGGTGCTTTTGGCGGGCTATCCCGGCTCCCGCCAGTCCAAAGATGCACCCGAAACTGAAAGAATGCGAACAGCTGATCAAATATGCCGTTCCACAGAAAAAGGATGGGCGTCGTCGGCCCATCCTTTTTCTTGTATGCAAAATTCTGTTTCCGTTCCAATCCCGCTTTCGCAATAGCCTGACTATCAATAAGTGGAGTCGTAATAGGCCGGATCGTAAGTTTCTTCTTCATAATAGTAGTCTTCGGTGTACGTTTCTTCTTCGTAGTACGGATCGGAATAGTTCGGCGTGTAGACGTCGCTCTGACCGTACGTGGACGAATCATATGTCGTATCCGTGTAGGAAGAATCGGTGCTGTAAGGATCCGACTCATAATAAGGCTCGAAAGGCGAAGTAGAAATATCATCGATTGTCGTTTCCCTCAGTTCCAACTCAGCCCGCAGGATATTGGACAAACGCAAACGTTCTTCCGGATTGACGTAATAATAATAAATTTCGTCGATGTAAACTTCCTGGCCTTCAACGTAGAACTGTTGGAAATTCTCCATGGATTTGCGGTAACCGCTGGCGATCGAAAGGATTTCGTCCAATGACATATTCAATTGAACATTGTCCTCCAAAGTAGCCAGAATATTTTTGTAATTCACGACTGTTCCCATCGTCAAGACTTTATCCAAAATCGCTTTGATGACCATCTGTTGGCGTCTCTGTCTGCCGAGGTCGCCTTCCGGATCCTGTTTTCTCATCCGCGAGAATTGCAGCGCCTCGAAACCGTTCAGGATTCTTGTTTCACCCTCGATGAATTGCGGCCCGTAGAAATCGAATGTCAGCGGACTCGTGATTTCGACACCACCGATCGCATCGACGATATCCGTCAGTCCATCAAAGTTCACTTCAACATAGTAATCGATCGGGATATTCAGAAACTCTTGAACCGTATTGATGGACATTTCCGTTCCGCCAAAAGCATAAGCGTGGTTCATCTTGTCATAGTAGTCACCGTAATAATCGTACATGTCGCTGTACCCAACGATTTCCGCGTAGCTGTCGCGTGGGATGCTCAAGAGTGTTGTTGTCTTTGTGTTCGGATTCACGGTGCAGACGATGATCGTATCGCTCCGCCCTGTTTCCGTCCGTTCTTCTTCAGCGGTACCCGTGTCAGCACCAAGCAACAAGAACGAAATCGGCTGCGTTGCCGTCTCTACTTCGATCGATTCTTCGCGCATTTCGACCACACTCACTTCGGTATAGATCGATTCCGCGGTGCTGCCGATGTCGGAATAAGCTTTAAACAAGTAAGCAATCACGCCGACCATCGCAATCAATAGTATGGATAAGACGGTCTTCAATAATCGTTTTTTCCCTTGTCTGCCTCTTCTGGTTTCATTCATTATGCTTTCCTCTTTCTTTTGAAGAATATTCAGGCCTGAAACAATTGTCCTTCAGGAATGATCCTGTCCTGTCCTTGCCAGCAATACTCGTTCATCAAGTATTTTATTGAACATAACTATATTAAATATCTCAGTCCATGCAAAAAGAAGCCCACTTGTCTATCCGAGGGCACCTGTCATGGAATCTTAATAATATTATCAATAAACGGCGGAACATTCAAGGCGCTAGGGTAATTAGTAATACAACAGAAACATTTCATACTCATTTACTGTTCCAGTTCATTTCGGAAAAGCCGAAAAGAAAAAGCCCGAAGAACAAATTTCGTTGTTCCCCGAGCTTCAGATTCACACTTATTCATTTATAAAGGCGATGACTTCATCATGAAGCTTGGCATTGCCCAATCCGTCTAGCGATTCGACAAGTTTCAAGACCTCTTGACGGTCCCGCGGCTTCCCAATAGATTACCGAAGCGCACTTCTCCTGCTAAAGAAACTTCTTTTGACTCTAGCCAGCTTTCTGCAGCTTTTTCGTTTCGTTCTCAATTCAACAGGTGCTTCAGTGTGGATAACATCTCCATTAAGCAAATCTTTCGCATTCTGGTTAAAATATTGAACTTTCCCAGATCCAAATTCAGCTTCAAGTTTTGAAAAAGCTTTTTTATAATGGAATCCTCTGCCACTCACGTTATGCGCATCAGACGCAATGACATGGACTAAGTTCGCTTCAATCAGACGGCTGCTCAATTGTGCGATATCCTTACCGAAAGCTCCTACGTAGCTGCTCGCGGTTAGCTGAGCCAATGCTCCTCTTTCAATAAAGGGAAGCAATATATTTGGATCATCAATGATCGCCTGATTTCGTTCCGGATGAACGATGACCGGCGTGATGCCTTGTTGTCTTAGTTTAAAAAATAACGTTTCTGTATACTCTGGAATCGACAAAGTTGGAAATTCGATCAACAAATAGCGATGTTCCTCGTCGATGAACAAAATATCATCATTCTCAATATCCTTTAATAAATCTCCGTTGATGCGGATTTCTTGACTAGGGTAAAGGGTGATCCCGATTCCCCGGCAATCGAATTCGTTTTGCAGGGCTGCTGTCGCTTCCAGAACAGCTTCTTTGTGGTTCAAATATTTTCCGTTCTGATGATGCGGCGTGACAAGGATATGAGAAATCCCTTCAGCAACGGCTTTTTGGGCCATCGCTAAGGAATCCTCCAATGTTTGAGCTCCGTCATCAACATCTGGCAACAGATGACAATGAAGATCGATCATTACGCTTCACCTTCGCTCGTATAACCATAACCATAATAGGATTGGGCATTTTTCTTTTCAACACCATTGAAAACGACACCCAGAATGTTTGCGTTGACCATTTCCAACAATTCTTTCGCGTTCAAAACGGAATCCTTCTGGGCAACGCCGTGTCGGATCACAAACACAACACCGTCCGCTTTCGCTGCCATAATCTGCGCATCGGTCACGGATGTCACTGGCGGCATATCGTAGATGATGATGTCGTACATTTCTGCAAATTGATTCATCAACGTATTCATACGGTTCGAATTCAACAACTCGGATGGATTCGGCGGAATTGGCCCGCTGGTCAAAGCGTGCAATTCCGTTCCAGTCACCTGTTGGATAATCTCAGAGATAGCTCTGTCCGGCTCACTCAAAAGAGTCGTCAACCCTTCGACATTACTCAACCCGAATGTACGCTGCACAGTGGGTTTTCGCAGGTCGGCATCCACCAACAAGACACGTTTGCCCTGATCGGTAAAAACAGACGCCAGATTTGCAGATGTCGTTGATTTACCTTCCCACGGACCTGAGGAAGTCAAAACGATTGATTTCACATCACGGTCGATCATCGAGAATTGAATATTCGTACGGATGGTACGGTACTGCTCAGCAATAACAGATTTAGGCCGCAATTTTGAAATCAAACTCAGACCTTTACGCTGTTGGCTGTCCAACTTCATAATCTTCTTTCTACTTGTTCCGAACATATCTTATCGTCTCCTAAATGCGTCTTTTAGCTTTACGTGATTTCACATCGGGTGTCGCTTGTACAAAACGTGTAGCTGTTAATTCTTCTTCAGACATTTGCAGAACAGATCCTAGATTTGGCCACCCCAATTGATCGATGAATTTATCATCTTTGACCGTCTTGTCCATGAATTCAGCCAAGAATGCCAGCCCCACACCAATCATCATCCCGACCAACAAGCCAAGCACAAGGTTCATCGGTGTGTTCGGTGACACAGGATTCGGATTTGCGACTGCCTGAGAAAGGATGGTCACGCTATTGACGTCTAAAATCCCCCCGATTTTTTGTTCAAAAGAGGATGCCGTTGCATTTGCCAATTTTGCCGCAGTGAATGGATTGTCATCGGTGACCGTAATGCCGAACACCAAAGAACTGTCCTCCGTTTGAACCGTCAGCTTATCGCGCAGCTCACCAATCGTCAAATCGGATCCAGAATCGATGATGGCATCCTCCAAAATGATTGGTTCTTTGATGATGCCCTGATACGTATTGATCAAACTCAGGTTAGTCTGTATATCTGTATTCGTGATTGCCTGTTCGGCGTTCTGCGTCTGGTTTACCACGATTTTTGATGTAGATTGGTAAGTTGGTGTCACAAAAAAGAATGTATAAAGAGCAGCCAACAACAACCCGGCCAAACTCCACATGATGATCGACCCAAGTCGTTGCTTTAAGATTGCAAAAATTTCACCTAAAGATATTTCTTCCTCCATGATTTCCCTCCTGATTACAAGCATTAATAATGACAGTATCAACTATCTTACAGGGAAATCTGACGAAACCGCCAATTTTCCCACTATCGAATATTGTACTATACCGTTCTTGAAATAACTATAATTATTTTACTGAAATTATGGGTAAAAATTTATGCACAAGTCATTTATAATGCCCCATCAACAAAAAGCAAATTTGTCTATTAATCCGGAACAAGATCACCACTGAATATAACTTTACTCACATTAATATGTACCCATAAAATATAATAATATGCCGGTCTTTCTTTTGAAAAAAAGAGCCCGGAATGTGCATTCGGGCCTTTATTTTAAGAAAAGCGGGACAAGCCCGCTCTGCCATCAAGCTGTTGGCTCTTTTGCTTACTTTTGCTGTGTCAACACTCTCGCGCCATCTTTGGTGATCGCAATCGTGTGCTCGAATTGGCAGCTCAAGCCGCCATCTTTCGTGCGGGCCGTCCAGCCGTTGTCGTCCATTTTGGACTTCCAAACGCCCGTATTGACCATCGGCTCGATCGTGATCGTCATGCCTTCCTTCAGGCGCAGACCTTTACCGGCTTCACCGTAATGCGGAATGGACGGACTTTCGTGCATCGTCGGTCCGATGCCGTGGCCGATGAATTCGCGGACGACCGAAAACCCTTCGCCTTCGACGTAAGTCTGGATCGCATGGCCGATATCGCCGACACGGTTGCCTGCTTTCGCCTGCTCGATGCCCAGGTACAGAGCCTTTTCGGTGACTTCCATCAGACGCTTCACTTCCGGTGTAGCTTCGCCGACCGCATAGCTCCAGCAAGAATCGGACATGGCACCGTTGTAGTTGACGACCGTATCGACCTTGATCAGATCGCCGTCCTTCAATACGTACTTGCCCGGGAAACCGTGGCAGATTTCGTCGTTGACGCTCGTGCAGGTCGCATATTCGTAGCCTTCGAAACCGATTTGTTCGCAGATGGCGCCCGCCGCTTCGATGCGCGACTGTACGAAATTATTGATCTCCATCGTAGTCAAACCCGGCTTGATGAAACCGCGCAATTCCTCATGGATCCCCGCCAAGATTGCACCGGACTCTTCCATTGCTTGAATTTCGCGTTCAGATTTTAAAGTTATCATATGTATTCTATCCTCTTCCTATAAATTATTCTTTCTCATTATACATCAAATGCGGGCGATGGCTAAATAAATTTCATCACTTGATGAAATTCCTGCCTGCTTGCTGAGTTGGCCGGAGTTGAGGCATGTGGGGCGACCGGCACCTCCGGTCAGCGACGGCTTCGCCGGAAGTGCGCTGCTGTCGAGGGGCTCTCCTCCGGTGAAGGTTCCCTCGCCGGAGGAGAGCCTTTTTCTGGGGTCTGAACTCCGAAGAGCGATGCTCTCCCCGGAGCTGAGGCAGCCGAACGAACAGTACCGCTTGCAACGCAAAAAGACGACCTCATCCGAGACCGCCCTGCTCCATCTTTAACGCATTCATCCGCACAAATAATCCCCAGATCATTCCTCATCCTTGTAGCCGTAATAATAACTGTGTTCTTTCTGGCCTCCTGGCGCACGGTTGTAGACGACGCCCAACACGTTGGCATTGACCATCTTCAAGGAATCCGATGCCTTCAGGACATCCTCTTTCGTATCCTCTTCGTAATGGACCACGAAAATGGTTCCGTCCACACGTCCGGCCAGGATTTGTGCGTCGGTGAACCCCAACAAAGGCGGCGTATCGTAGATCACCAGATCGAACCGTTCCGCGACATCCATTTCCAGCTGCTTCATCCGGTTGCTGGAAAGCAGTTCGGCTGGATTGGGCGGCACCGGTCCGCCAGTCAGGATGGATAGCCCCGGCACTTCGCACGTATGCAGATAGTCACCGACACTTTTCCCGGCGTGATTGGCCAACAGATTCGTCAGGCCTTCTTCATTGTGCATTCCGAATTCGCGGTGAACGGATGGCCTCCGCAGATCGCAGTCCACCAACAGCACTTGGTTCCCTTGCAAAGTGAAGGTCACCGCCAAGTTCGCGGCTACGGTCGATTTGCCGGCCCCTGATGTAGCCGAAAGGACGGCCAGCGACTTCAGTTTTTTGTCGATCATCGAAAATTGGATGTTGGTGCGCAGTGTCCGGAACTGCTCCGAAACGGGGGAGTTCGGCATAGCCAAAGTAATCAGACCATGCGAGCGTTTCGATTGTTTTGCTTTTTGTTTTTTCTTCTTGACTGCCTCCACCATCATCTTTTCCCCCTTTTGTTGCCTGCATCCATTATTTCGGTGCCATCACTGTTCTGAAGGATGACACCGATTTTTTCCCTCGTCATGTCCGCCACTGTCACGAGTCGTTCAGGACCCATCCCTGAGTGGGCGGAATGCTGTTTTTTGGTTGTTTTATTTTTTTTCGAATCCTTGGCGGCATCAGAATGCACGTTTTGTTGTGCCTGCTCAACAATGACATTCGGCTTTTCATCGGGAATCCGCTTACGGGCCACTGCCCGTTCCGTGCCTTCAGCTGTTGCCCTTTCAGCATCCATTGCACCTTTTTCCACAGTGCTTTTTTGTTTCTGCATGTCAGCGATGGCCGTTTTTTCTTCTTTATTCAATTCCGAAATGGTTCCCAGATTTGGCCATCCGATTGTTTGTGTAATGAACTGATAATCATCGATTGTCTTCGCCATCGCGTAGCGCAACATCGCAACGCCGAACCCGGATAATAATCCGACGCCCAGCCCGATCAGCAGGTTGTTCACCACATGCGGCGACACCGGTTCTGGGTCCGGAACAGCAGCCGAAATGATCTGCACATTTTCGATATTCATGATTTCGACGACGTTGCTTTGAAAAGTCAAGGCGATTTCATTGGCGATTTCGGCGGCTTCATCGGGATCCGATGAAATAACGGCTAGCGAGAATACTTGCGAATCCTCGTTGGCACTGATTGTCACCTGATCAGCCAACGTTTCGACTGAATAAGGCAGTTCCAACCATGCAATGACACTGCCGAGTATTACCGGTCCTTCGATGATGTCCTTGTAGGTATTGATCATCTGCACATTGGAATTGATGTCATTGAGGACCAAGCCGTTCGCCTCATCGCTCGCGCGGTTCACGAGCAGTTGGGTTTTGGATTCATATTGTGGGGTCACAATCAGAAAAGTATAGATCGCCGCAAGCACCAGTCCGATCAGGCCGAACCCGATTATCATCCCTAGCCTTTGCTTGATTAATGCCGTCAGATCCCTCAAAGATACTTCTTCTTTCATGATGGTCCCTCCACTTTTCTGGCTTAAGCTGCCTGCTCTTCCTTATAATGGACTACATGTGAACACTCCTTGTATACGTTTTCATTATATCACAAAACATTCCCTAGGAAAAAAATAACACCGCTCAATAACGCGACGAAACTGCCCCGAAAAACCAACTGATGCGCGTCACGATCCGGTCCAGATCGGCATCCGTCATCTTGGTATCCGACGGCAGGCAAAGTCCGCGCGTAAAAATATCCTCGGAAACGCTCGGTTCATCAGGGTTGTGGTTGAAAAACGCAGAACCTTTGAAGACAGGCTGCATGTGCATCGGCTTCCAGATCGCGCGTCCTTCGATATTTTTCGAATCCAGATAATCCAACAACTCTTTCGGACGTACTTGCACGCCGGCTTTGATTGTCGCACAACTGAGCCAGTAATTCGGCTCGCCGTACGCTGCGATCGGCATCATTTCCAACTCGTCCAAATCCTGGAAGGCTTCCTTGTAATACTCAAAAATGTATTTCTTTCTGGCGATGCGCTTGTCCAGCACCTGCAGTTGCCCGCGGCCGATGCCGGCCACGACATTGCTCATCCGGTAATTGTAGCCGACCTCTTTATGCTGGTAATACGGGGCATGCTCCTTGGCCTGGGTCGCCCAGAACTCCACCTTTTCGATGGCGTGTTTGTCGCTCGCCACCAGCATCCCACCTCCGGAAGTCGTGATGATTTTATTGCCGTTGAAAGAAAAGACGCCGATGTCACCAAATGTACCGGTCTGTTTGCCTTTGTAGGTTGCCCCGAGGCTCTCGGCGGCATCCTCCAGAATCGGTACGCTATGTGCGGCGGCAATCGCCTTCAAGCGATCATAGTCGGCTGACTGCCCATAGAGATTCACGACGACGATCGCTTTAGGATGCGGATACTGCTCGAACGCCTTTTCCAGCGCTTGCGGCGACATATTCCAGGATTCGCGTTCCGAATCGATGAACACAGGCGTCGCTCCCTGATAGATGATTGGATTGGCCGAGGCCGAGAAAGTCAGGGATGGGCAAAAGACAACATCGTCTTTCCCGACGCCCAAATACATCAAGCCCAAGTGGATGGCGGCCGTTCCGGAAGACAAGGCATCCGCATAAGCAGCACCGGTATAGGCACAGATTTCTTTTTCAAAACCGGTGACGTTGGGACCCAATGGCGCAATCCAGTTGGTATTGAAAGCCTCTTTGATGTAGGCCATCTCCAACCCGGACATATGCGGGGAAGCCAACAAGATCCGTTTTTCGTTCTTTTCGTTCATAGGGATGCACTCCTTTCGTTCAAACAACGACCTTTCTCACTGGTGCGAACAAGCATAGCCGATTAAATTTGTGCGCAACGTTTCTGTCGGTTGCATCAGCAAGTCTTCCGCAAATGCTGTCGTTTCTTCCAATGGAAAATTCGATGCCTTGCCGACGAAGATTTTTTCATAGGCTTTGCTGTCCAGCATGCTTTCGTCCGCCAGCAATTCCTCGTACAGCTTTTCGCCGGGGCGGATGCCGGTCTCGATGATCGGGATGTCGTCCTCGTTGTAACCGGAAAGCTTGATCATTTTCTTGGCCAAGTCGACGATTTTGACGGGCTCACCCATATCGAGAATGAAGATTTCGCCGCCTTTCGCCAGCACACCGGCCTGGATGACGAGCCGACTCGCTTCCGGAATCGTCATGAAATAGCGGATCATGCGGAAATCAGTCACTGTCACCGGCCCGCCTTTTTCGATCTGCTCTTTGAAAACAGGGATGACGCTGCCGCGGCTGCCCAGGACATTCCCGAACCGGACCGCCGCAAATTTGGTCTTTCCGGGTTCGTCCAAAGCCGTCACAATCATTTCAGCCATCCGTTTCGTCGCCCCCATCACATTGGTAGGACGCACCGCTTTGTCGCTGGAAATCATGACGAAACTCTTCACCCCTGCGGCTTTGGCGGCCTCGGCCATGTTTTTTGTCCCGAAAATATTGTTCTTGACCGCTTCGCGCGGATTCCACTCCATCATCGGGATATGCTTATGCGCAGCCGCGTGGAAAACGAAGTCCGGGCGATGCTGCGCCATCACTTCAAAAATCAACTTGCGGTCCTGCACATCGGCGATCACCGGCACAATGTCGATCGTTTTTCCGTAGGCCAGCGTCATTTCGCGGTGGATCAGATAAATCGAATTTTCCCCGTGCCCCAACAGAATCAAGCGCTTCGGCCCGAATTTGGACACCTGTCTGCACAACTCTGATCCGATCGAACCACCCGCACCGCTGATGAGGATGGTTTTGTCTTTCAAGGATTCGATAATCATCTGCTTGTCCAGTTTTACTTCTTTTCTTCCGAGCAGGTCGACCACATCGATTCCCCGTGTCCGGCTGACGGATAGCCTGCCGGTCATGACGTCCTCCATCCGCGGCATTTGGTTGACGGCCACCCCGACTTGATTGCAGTAGTCAAGGATGCGTTCCAGTTCCTGCGGCTTCAGGGAAGGGATGGTGATGGTCACTTGGTTGATGCCGTATTTGGTGACAAGATTTGGAATATCTTCCTCCTTGCCCAATACAGGAACACCCATCAGGCGATATTGCTGCTTCCTCTCATCACGATCGACTATGCCGACGATTTCGATATTGTTCGGCCGGTGGATCAGGCTCGAAATGAACAGTCGTCCGCCTTCCCCAGCGCCCACCAACAGCGTCCGTACCTTTCCGGACGGCTCTTCCTTGCTGCGGTAATCGACTTTCTCTGTGTACTCATGGTAGATCCGCCACGCCATCCGGATACCCGGAATGAAGACGAGCGAGAACATATAGGTCAAAAAGATGTAACGATAGCTCACAAGCCGGAATACGACCGATGAAGCCATGGCTGACAGCAAAAATGCAAACGACAGGATCTTCACGTGGAAAATGAGATCATGCAACCCGGTAAAATACGGCAAATTTGCGAAAAGATGGCGAAAAGCGCCAAGAGAGCCATAGATCATCACGGTTATCCCAATCATCACATAATAATAACGGTTCGGCAGCGTCACATAATTTTCCAATAACCAATAAGCCAGGAACGCCGCCAATATGATTGATAGACTATCGATGAACATCAAAATAACCATTTTCTTTTTTGAGTTAATTTTGCTCATCTTCACCACCACCTATTTTTTTTGGAATGTGTATTCGCATGAGGAAACTTTGCAGGAGCATATCTGGCGGATGCCCGAGCCAACAAACGCGAGCGAAGTCTCAATCCTGCCTCCGCTTCCGCCGTACCACACCAACCAAAACCCCTTTGAAATAACGGAACTCCTGCGTCCGATGAAACAGCAGCAGGAACACCAGATTCGGCACCACCAGGCAGACCGCGAAAATGGCGGCCAAAGCCGCAAATCCGGATCCGTCGATTTGCGCGATGACCGCACCAGTCAAGTACCCTGTCGCGAGTGTGATCAGCGTATAGCGCGCATAACTAATATAGTATGTCCAAAGCGGCGCAGCGAAGCCGATTTTGTATAGGAAATAAGGCTCAACCAAAAAACAGGTTGTAATCAGCGACACAATTGTCGCAAAGATGACCCCGGAGATGCCGTAAACCGGTGCCCACACCAGCGACAAGAGAACATTGACCGCCGACTGGAAAATCGGTTTGTAGCGGTCGTACCAATACAGGCCCAGCGCTTCCCGGAATGTCAAAACCGCGCGGCGCATGCCCTGGATATAGTACAGAACCGCCAGCAACAGCACCGTTTCCATTCCCAACAAATACTCCTCGCCTACCCACAATCTGACGAACGGATTGAACAGGAAGTAAAGCGAAATGCCGCTGTAACCGAAGATCCAAAAAGTCGCGAACTGAATCTTCCCGAAAACATCCAGCAGCCTTCCTTTCGACTCGGTCACGCCCAGATTGCCGACGCTCGCCGTGATGGCTGTGAAGAATTGTCCAAGAATTCCGTTCAGCGCGCTGATGACCAGCAGATAATTGGAATAGAGCCCGACAAAGACCGTGCCGACTTTCATCGAAATGACGATGTTGTCGGTGGCATTGATCACGATTTCGCCGATTTTTTGCGTCACCATCGCCGCTGTGTTCTTTTTTATTTCTTCAATGGTTTCGCGGTCCAGCTTCTCGCTCGTTTTCTCCTTCAGGAACGGATAGCGTTTGTCCGCACTGTGCGCGACGAACAGGTTTTCCAAGAGCGTGCACAAGATGCGCAGCAGCAGGAAATCGGTGTAGCTCCGCGTCAGATACAAAAAGAGAATCTGCAGCGCATTTACCAAGGAAAAGAATCCAAAGCGGTAGATCGTCACGATGTAGCGTTGCTGATCGGCGACGATCAGGTTGCGCTTGTAGGCAAAAAAGTAGGATACTGCGGAATTGAGGACAAACAGGAAGAAGATCCAGTCGAGGTTCTGCACGTTCGGAGCATCCGTCACGAAAAGGTGCAGAAAGGGGATGAGGCCGATGCCCAAAAGCAGGATGAGGGTCCCGATGAGGAAGTAAGCTCTTTTGTAGAGCTGCATCAGCGCCTTCACTTTCGGGATGTCCTTTTCGGCCAAAGGTTTGTACAGGCTGTAGACGATCGCCGGGCCGATGCCCAGTTCAACGAGCGAAAGCATCGTCAGGATGCTGGTGAAGAGTCCGTTGACGCCGAGATATTCCGCGCCTAGGATCCGGATGAAGATGATACGGGCGATGAAGCCCACGGGCACAGCCACGATTTCGCCCACAAGCGCAACCGAGATATTTTTCAGTGAATTTTTCGTCCGAGACATTCCATCACCCCGACAATCGTCGCTTATTGGTTTCACTCTGAAGGTTTGCGGTATTTCCGTTCATGATATTTGCGGACACATGCAGCCGGGAACAACCCGACGATGAGCGGGCGCAATGCATGTAACTGTCGGTGCAGCGGAATCTCCAGCGCCTTCGCCCATTGCCGTTTCAGACGGAATTCGTTCAGGCGGTATCGGTATTTACGCTTCTTGTAGGAGTCCCGCGCTTCATAGTAATCGATCAGGATATCCGGCAAATTGTAGCCGACATAGCCTTTGCTGTAGAGTTTGCACCACAGATCGAAATCCTCGGTGCGTTCCGTCAAATTTCCTGTCGTGTAGCCGCCGACCTCCAGCAAGGCCGCCCGGCGCATCATCACGGATGGATGCAAAAACGTGCGCCCGCGGAAAATCTGCAGCTTCGACGGTTCTCCGGAACTGACGCGAGTACCCCAGATGCCCCCTTTATCGAAGACATTCCGGCTCGTGCCGACGATGGCGTATTCCGGATGCGCATCCAGAAAAGCGACCTGCTTCTCGAAGCGATCCGGATGCGACCAATCATCGTCATCCATCCGGGCGATGTATTCGCCGGTCGCCTCCCGCAGACAAGCATTCAGCGTGGGCGCCAAGCCGCGGTTGTATTTGTGGCGCAACAGCTTGATGCGCGGATCGTCCCCGGACAACGACTCCAACCGCAACCATGTTTCATCGGTAGAGCCGTCGTCGCAGATGATGAACTCAAAATCACGGAAGCTTTGATCCAGGACCGACGCAATCGCCCGCTCCACTTTGGCGCCGCTGTTGTGGACGCCCATGATGACCGATACCCTTGGCATGGCGGGTATCCCCCTTTCCTGATGCTGCATTTTTCGGCCGTTTCATCCCCGGCGAAGCAGGTCTGCATAGACAGCATCCATTTCCCGCAGCACGTTTTCGACCGCGTAGTCCTGGATCATTGCCGCGCTTTCTCGTTTCATGCTTTCGCGCAACTTTTCATCAAAATAAAGCGTTGCGAGCTTTTCTGCGTATATAGCAGGATCGTCCTCCCTGATCAGGAAACCGTTGCGGCCGTCTTCGACCAGATCACGGTTGCCGCGGCAAGTGCTGACGACAAGCGGCAGCCCGATCGCCATCGCTTCCATCACATTCACAGGCAGACCTTCCTGGTTTGATGAGGAAACCGCGACATCCGCCAACTGCATCAGCTGCGGAACGTCCTTGCGGTAGCCCATCAATTGGACTTGCCCTTCCAGTTTCAACAAGTTGATCAAGGCTCGGTAACCCACTTCGTTCGGTCCCTTCCCGATCAGAAGCAGTTTGGCTTTCGGGACCACTTTAGTCAGTTCCGCCATCGCCTCAATCAGGACTGTCTGGTGCTTGCGGTTGTTCAGCGCCGCCGCATAAACCAGGATGAACTCATCCGGCCTGAAGCCATATTCCCGGCGCAGATGCTCTTTTTCGCTTTCCGTCTGGAGTGTAAACCGGCTCAGATCGACACCTACTCCATGCACATTGACGACGCAGCCCGCTGAAAATTCATCGGCTGCGCAAGCATAATCCTCGCTGTTCATCGTAATCAGGACGTCAGTGTAACGGGACAAGGCCTTTTCGACCGGGTAATAGGTCAGCCAATTTTTCCGCGCCGCTCCTTTGAAGAAATGAAAGCCGTGCGCTGTGTAGAGGATTTTCACATCCTGCCTGTCCCGGCAGGCCAGCCGCACCAAAGCTGATGCCACCGGCGTGTGCGTGTGGACCCAGTCGAACCGGCCTTCTTCGTCAAGAACACGATGCAGCTCCCGGTAAGCCTCCAGATTGTGTTTGTCGAAAGGGGAACGCTGGAACGCGATCGGATAGACCTTCATGCCTCTCGCCAACAAATCAGGATGCACCGGATCGTCCACTCTGCAGGCGACGGAGACCGTATGCCCCTGATCCATCAAGCGCGTGATGTGCGGCACGAGGAAGAGATTAATGGTCCCGGATATCGTCGATACGTAGAGAATGTTCAATCCAATCATCTCCTTTCGCGATTTTCAGAAGCCCTCCGTAATCCGTTTCAACAGGCAGGCTGCTTCTTTCCCGTTCCGCAATTTCCTGGAACGCCAACACCTGCAGCAGCACGAACAGCATCCAGAACAGCGGTTGGCGTTGGTTCAGCAAAGTCACACTTTCGACGGCCAACGACACGATGACAGCCAGATTGCCGATCGACAGGCGCCGGACGTTCCGCACCACCCAATACAGAAACAAAAGCGTCGGCGCGGTGCCGTAATAGAAGAGGATACTGAAAAGTGTAGAATGGATTTCATTGTCCGACACAGCCCGATCGAAGCGGTCGTGCATCCCTTCACCGGCTCCGAATAGGGTTTTTTCTGGATACAGATAAATCCTGTCGATACCGCGATCCTGAAGATTGGTTGGACCGTCCGTCGCTACTTCCATCCGCCCGAGTTTTTGCTCCACCCGTTCGATGATCGGCGATTGCGCAATCGATTCCTTGAAATCATTCCACTTCGGACTGAAGAGCAACAGTGCCATCAAGGCCGCCGTCCAAAAAAGGATGAATCGGACACTGTGCACGCGCCGCAGCAAGGTAAAGATTTTCGTCAACAGCCACACTCCATAGAACACGGTCAGCGCCAACAGCATCCCCGTTGAGGAAGTCTGGAAAATCAAGACGATCGCCACTGCATGATAGAGAACGTGCAATTCTTTATGGTTCAGTTTCGCAATAAGGTAAGCCGTCATCAAGGAGATATAGATGAAGAACGCCATCTGGTTCGGGTCATTGAAGGTGCCCATGTAGCGGTTGGCCGTGTAATAGCGCCCCAATCCGGCCAGATAAATCCCCAACTGTGACAGGATGTTGAAACGGCAGACCGCGGCGACCGACGAAAGGAAGCGCCGGTCTTCGGCGTAAATCCGGAAAAAGATGACAATCAACAGGTTGTACAGATAGTACAGCGAAGAGATGACGAAAGACGATTCCCCGTAGTAAGTCGCATAGACCGTATTCACAATAAAAACGAAGACGACGAACAGGAACAACGGCTTATCCGTCTTGTCGATTTCGATCTTGTCGCCTTTTTTGACGATCAGGACAAAATAGAAGCACGAGGCGACGAAAAACAAATCCGACAACTGCAGCCCCCCGGAAGGGAACAAATAGAACGGCTTCGTCGCGAGGAACAACAGAAACAGAATATGCTGCAACGGCACAACAATCCCCTCCTTTTACTGGCGGCCCGATTTTCCGACCACTGTTCAATCCAAATGGACGACCTCGATGTTGTAGTTCAACCGGTAATCGCGGAAGCGCAGGATGCGTTCGTAATCCTCGATGAAGTCCACCTCGGCCCAGAATTTCCCTTCCACTTCTTTTATCAGGATATCGTGACTGTCGACCAGCGTGTAGAGGATATTCTCCCACCAGACACCGTGCTGCTGGGTATTGATCATGTGCTCCATCTGATCTTTGAAAATGCCGATGAAATCCGCACCGATTTTGGCGACACCGACATATTCCCCGGTGATATCATCGCCATGCAATTCCTTACCGTATTTCATCAAAATGTTGTTTTCATAATAGAATTTGTAATCGCCCTCTTCTTTCCGCGATTCATCCGCGAACAAGACGGGGCTATGCTCCTCGGCAATGATTTCATCGATCAGATCAGGCTCCAAAAAGACGTCGGCATTCATGATCATGATCGCCTCATCATCAACGATGAAGTCGCGGGCGAACCAGGCGGAAGCGATGCTGTTGGTGACATCGAAAAATGGGTTGTAGTAGAAGGTGACACCTTGTCCTTCCAGTATCTGCCGGATTTCCTGGTTCTGGTAGCCGACAGTGATGGCGATATCGGTGATGCCTTTCAATTTCAATTGTTCCACCGTGTATTTGATCAAATATTCGCCGCCGATGTCGACGGTCGATTTGTGCCTCCCCGACAAGTACCTGCTGATCCGCGTCCCTCTACCTGCTGCTAGCATCAATACTCTCATCTTCTTTTCCTCCTTCATCTGTCCTTTCAAAACTCAGATAGCTGTAGCTCAGATTTCCGCATAATAGTTTTCCCGTTTCGGCGTCATATAATCGTCCCCAAAAAACAACCGTAACACTTGATCCCAGCCCACCGGCGCCAACAGTTCCAAGTCCTCGAACGGCAACCGCACCGTTTCAGACACCAGCTCCTTCTTGAAGGTGATGTCCATAAACCGGTAGAGCCCGTTCGACATGAACAGGTCATCCGCACCTCCGACATTGGCGCGCTGACTGATCCGCATGTAGGCCTTCAATTTTGCTTCATCCGTCATGAATTTCCCGAGCGTGCTCGTCCCGAAGACCAGCAGTTTACCGACGGAATCGTATTGGGCATAATCGACTTCTTTTTTCATCATCCCTTGCAGCATTTTCAGTTCGAAATTCTGCCACTTCCGGTGCAGCGGCTTTTTCGGCAGCGCGTCGAGGATGCAGAGGTCCACCATGATGCTCGGGTCTTTCACCAGCGCCACATTCGGCACCCGTTCGGAGCGGTTCAAGAACAGTCCCCGCTCGGCCAAATGACCTTGGCAGCGCGCCTCGAAAGCATTGTAGTCCTTGCGCAGCATCATCAGGTCGGCATCGTCATCCCATTCGATGAAGCCCTTCTCCCGGACCGCCCCCAATAGTGTCCCGAACGTCATCATGTAGGACAGCCCTTCTTTTAAGCAGATCTCATCGATCGCCTTCAGTATCCCCAGCAGTTGTTGCTTGATCACCGGATTCCCCATCTTCTCATCTCCATTCTGTCGGCTCAGCCGCGGTACGCCGGAAAATAACCGGTTGCGGCATCGAAAGCCGGATCTGCTTTACGAATATCCAAGCATGCTTCGTAGCGTTCCGCGTCAAAAATCTTGCGCCCGATCCAGAACGACGTGTCCGCATGTCGGTTGAATGATTGCTTGAAATGCAGCAGCCCGTCCGCCTGACCACCGACCCCGCCGCCCATATGCAACGTCCGGTAGCCATTATCGGCTCCCCAACAGGCGACCTCGTAATACAAAAGATTGCTCGGGCAATAGCGCAGGCTTTCCTTGTCGGAGGCGCTCAAATGCAAGTGGAGCTGGCCGTTCGCGAACAAGGCAATCGTCATGGCGATGATTTTGTCTTCCCGAACCGCATAAAAGAACAACGAATGATGCGCCAAATCCTGGAGGATGCTCTCGAAAACCGGCTGTTTGAAGTAATAGTAATCGCCGGCGTGGTCCTTATCCATCGTTGCATTGTACAGTTTCATGAACTCCCCGATCAGTTCCGGCGATCGTCCGCAATAGATTTCGACGCCTGAATTCCTGGACTTTTTGATATTGGTCCGGTTCGGATGGGTCAGGTTCGCCCAGATGACTTCCCTCGAAGCCAAATCCATCGCAACCGTATCATTGAAGCGCGTCAAGTTGTACAGGCTGGCGAGCTGTTCCTGGTTCTTCAGGACCGGATGGCAACGGACGAATTCCGAAATGATGCCCGCCCTTCGGCAACTGCGGCTATAGGCAAGATCCAAGTCCTGCAGCTTTTCCTCAGTCAGATCGCCTTCCAGAATGAAGCCACCGAAACCGTAAGGCGTCGACAGATCGAAGTGTGTGCCCGGTTGGAAGCTGCCGCTGAAGCGCGGATCGGCGGCCAAGTCCCGCTTCATAACGACATTCAAGGCCCTCAAACCGTCCTTTTCGTAATAGTACAGGAGCGGCTCCCCGTCACCATGCAGCTCGAAAGCCCGCGCATAGCCGCTGAGATAATAGACATCGAAGGCAGTGAAGGAACGGACGATTTCGTCCCATTTTTCGCTTTCCGCCAACGTTACGACTAACCCTTTCGTCATGGTAAGGCCTCCTTCCTGAAGTCAGTATGTGGAGCTTCTGTTTTTTCAAATGCGCTGAGGACCGCGGCGATGGCGGCCATATCCTCCAAAGCGTAGCGCTGATCCATTGGCAGGCTCAGCGTGTGCGTGTAGATCCATGCGACCGATTCCGTGATGCCCTTCAGTTCCAAACCTTTGAATCCATCGAAATTCGGCCAGACAATCGGCGCATAGATGGCCTTCTCACGGAGCATCAGCTGCAGCCGGTTCCGGCTTTCCTCGGATGGCGCATAGAGCGGCAGATAGAGTGGCACGACAGTTTCAAGCAGTTCCGGAAAAACCGGTGCCAGGCTGTGGCTGTCTTTGAGCTGGTCAAGCAAATAGCGGTAATTCTCACGGCGGCGCTGCTTCAGTTCCGCGATGTCCAGATCGCCAAGGAAGCGTTTGGAAAAGTCTCCCATTGCGTAGATTTCGCCTTGGGTTTCGAGGATTTCCTCAGCGATCCGGCATTTGTCCAGAAAGCCCTGCTTCTGGCCCTCACTTTTGACGATGTAGCGGAATTTTTCATACAGCCCATCCAGCTTGGCTTTTTCCAGGACGGCATCGGTTTCACTCGGCACGTTTCGGAACTGGCCATCGCGCCTCAGCGCCAGACCGCCTTCCGGAATTGGCATCCATTTGCGGAAACTCGCCACGTGAAAGTCAGCCTCCACGCGCGGAATCGCCGAAAAGAGAACTTGCGTCAGGTCTTCGATCAGGAAGATGCCTTGGCTGCGCAACATTTCGAAAGCAGCTTTCATTGGGCTGAGCGTATCAAAGCCGAAGTAGTTGTGCACAAGGATCACGGTTGGATTGAGCTTGCTGACTTTCTCCACGAAAGCCTGCTCGTCCATTGACAGATCCTTTTCCAGATCGTAGTAGGCCACGCGGAATCCGTTTTCCACAAACGGCAACACGACCGAATCGCAGGTGTAGGCTGGGAGTAGGGCCATTTTTTTGTCATCCGGGATGTCAAGCTGGCGCAGAGACAAAGCGATGGCGCTGCGGCCGGTGGAAGTGTAGACAACATCGCCCTCCGGCAGGTTGAATGCTGCGACAGGGATCGGCTTGCCGGAATAAGTGCTGTCTGGGTCGAGCCAAAAATTGCTTCCGATTTCACTGTACTTCATGGGTCTGCCGCCTCCCTTCGTCCTGCCATTTGCGGGCACGTTCTTCATTGAAATCGACGAGCACTGCACCGCCCTCTTCTACAACATCTTTCCGTCCCAACACCGTTTTCACCGTGTCGATCAGGATTTTCAGATCTCCCAAAAATGTGATGTGCCGGATATAGTCCAAGTCGTACTGGAATTTTTGCTCCCACGACAAGGCGTTGCGGCCGCTGATCTGGGCCAAACCTGTAAGTCCCGGTTTGACATCGTGGCGATGGCTCTCTTCCTCCGTGTAATAGGGAAGAAAATAAACTTCCAAAGGCCGCGGCCCGACGAGCGACATATCGCCCTTCAACACATTGAACAGTTCAGGCAACTCATCCAGACTGGTGCGGCGCAATTTTTTGCCGAATTCCGTAAGCCGATCGCCGTCCGGCAGCAGCTGTCCTTCCGCATCGCGCGCGTTGGTCATCGTCCGGAACTTGTAGACTTTGAAAATCTTGCCATCCTTGCCCGGCCGTTCGTGCGTGAACAGGATTGGCTTCCCGTGCTTCCGCCGAACCATGATCGCCGTCGCAACCAAAATCGGACTGAACGCAACTAGCGCGGCTGCCGATCCGACAATGTCCACAGCGCGTTTTCCGTATTTTTCGTAAAATGTCTGCTTTTGCTTGCTCATATGGTTTCCTCCCTAGGGTGACTACGCATTGAGTGGGTGGTTTTCCGACATTTGATTGATTCAGGCATCTTTCCTAAGCCCCCGGTAAATTTTCCGGAACGCGGTGAACAGTCCCAGTCTCTTCAACGTACGCAGCAACAATACCCTTTGTTTGTAAACCAGCCTTTTATAAGCTAGTTGAGTTTTGGATGTGATCCGATTGCGGATTCGTTGGGAATTCGCTTGGTCTGCGGCAAGGAGCAACTGCAGCTGCCGGATCACTTCTTCCGGCTCTGTTGTAAAATGGACGGCGTGTTTGTTGTTGCGAAAGAGTTCCTGGGCATGTGCTTGGATTGCATCCAGAGCAGCCTTGTCGCTCGTTTCGAAAAGGTAGAGTGAAAATGATTTTAAGGAGTGGTTTTGTGAAGAACTTTTTGTGGTGGTGAGGTTTTCGATGACTGTGGAGAAATCCCCTTCCGGAGTGTTTGGAAAGGTTATTTTTTTCGAGTAGATAAGTTTGCCGTCTTGACTGACAGCTTTTCGGAGCTGCTGCATAAGGGGTTCTTTCGTGTGGATTGCCGGCGAAACGTAAGCCAGATTGACTGTCGTTCTCATTTTTGCGTATTCGAGCATCAGGTAATCCAAACAGAGCCCTCCGAGTAAGCGCTTCCTAAAATAAGCAGCATCATAGGTGACTTTGGCTCCCGGAATCCGGATGATCGGTATTTTCTTGTTGAAGTAAATCGCGACCGCCGCTCGATGCGCCCCGTCCAGCAGGATATTGCCCTCCCCGACCGGGATGACCGATTTTGACGCGTCGAAACCGGATGCTTTGATCGCATCGATCAGCTGATGAAAGGTGTCGATATATTTCACGATGCTGTCCTTTTCCTTGCTGCCGCTCTCTTTGAACGTCCCGTAGGAAAAAGCTTCGATATGCTTCACGTAGCAATCTCTGATGAACGGCGCTATCTGGCCACTTTCACGGGCTTCGATGTACTTCACCTTCGCGACCAGATCCAGCCGCTCGCTCACGAGCAAGGTTCGCGGATTGATCCATTCGACCGGATAATCCTTGTCCCGGTCAATCCCGTAAGTATCACAAAAATAAGGCGTCAACTCATGTCGGATTTTCATAAAAACACCTCTGTTGCTGGATATGAGCACGGCAAAAAAGCGCTTGGGATCGGTCAAATTTTTTTCAGTTGAATGAACGGATGCGTCCTATCCATGTATCGATAAGGATAAAAATCCAGAAGTGATGGGTTTTGGGTACTTCTCATGATGCGGAAGGAGTGAAAATGTATGTGGTGGGCAAAAAGTTGGTTCAGCAAGCTCGGGCAGAATGCCACGTGGCTGCGAAGATAGTTAGGATAATGAATATATTATCACACTAAAATTATATTGGGGTCTACTTGTTGGTTTATCTACTTGCATTCTATCATAAATCAGGTAGGTTTGGAACATGGAACTACTCGAACGGATTAAAAATTTCGGAAAATGATAAACAATACCATTTTGTTTGCGTTTGAATAAGACCTTATAGTCCCCGGCGAGCACACCGATACGGAAAACATCTATCAAAATAGCCGAAGTGCACTATCATCCTAGTGCATTTCGGCTATTTCCCCTTCCATCGCTGCCATAATTCCCTGGCACCAACATAAAGCAGGATACCAAGTGCTGCGCCAAATCCATCGATGAAGACGTCCTTCAGCAGCGGTCCGCGGCCAGGAACGAAGAATTGATGGAACTCATCACTGATGGCGTATGCAACACAAAGCAACAGGCTGGTGCCTCTGCGCTTCCATACGGACACGGGTGAAGCTTCATTACTCAGCGCATGCGAAACCAGAAAACCAAGGATCAGATACGCGATGAAGTGCGCGGATTTCCGCATCAATCGACTAGCGTAGGCAAAGCTGGTGGTCTGCACGAAATCAACAAACAAAAATAGGCCGATCGCCAGCACCAAAAAAATACCGGTCGCCACGATGATCCAGCGCTTTTTGATGCCGAATAGCCGTGGCTGCTCCTCTTGCGTCTCCAACAGATGGATAAGCAGCAGGATGCCTGCCATAAACACGATCGTCCCTTGCGCGCGCGTGAAATACTCGATGAACGCAGCAATCTGGTTGAGCCCGTCCGCGATGAAGCGCGTCACGCTCCCACTCAAGACGATGGACTGGTCCGCCGGTTGGGACGACAGGATGAAGATGACAATCATCCAGGCGATTACCGGCAGCCAACTGTAATAACGTCGCTCCCTTTTCACCGGCAGCGCCTCCTCTCGATTCCGATTGAATGTTCCTATAAGTATATCAGAAAGTTGCCGCGCGTTGTAGTGCATCAGTCGAACATTTTGCGCCCTTACCGCTCTTGCACCCGCTCCTCCGGTGAGCGGCGGGTTCGTCGGAGTTGGCGCCGTAGCGGCCGGGTCCGCCGGCCAGACATGCATGCTAGCGCACACAAAAACGATCTGCACCATCACAAGCTTAAGTGATGGTGCAGATCGTTTTGTATTACTGCTGCTCCTCGGAACCAGCCACATAGTAAAACAATTCAAAAGTGAAGGTACCGCTGAAAGACTCCTCGGCAAGCTTTTCGAACCCGAAAGAATAGATATTCCAGATGCGTTCCAATCCCTCGAGTCTTTCGACAAGCCGCTGCATATTGCCCGCAGTATTGCTGGTCATTTCAACTTCGTAAGTGCTCTTCCGGTAACTTTCATCAAGCCCTTCGATCGCTTGAGGCTCCCCTACCCGTGCTATTTGTTGCACAGTGACATTCTCTTCAGCAGCGGTCCTTTCCAGAGCAACCAGTTCCTGATTAACCTTTTCGCCTTCAGGTAAAAATCCCCAGGTTTCTTCATACGCTTGCCGGTAGTCATCCAGCAAGTTTTGTTCTGGTGGATATTCGGCCTTCAAGCTCGTTTGTTCCTCCACCTGCTGCGCTGCGCGATCGGCTCGCTGCTTGATTGGGTCGAGAAAATACACTTGACCGAAAATGAAAACCGCCAGAATCAGCAGCCCCATCACGAAAGCCAGCACAAAGGACACACGATTCCATTTCAGCTTCATGAAAGGACCTCCCCTCGTAAAGCCGCTTCATCAAGGTCCAGCCAGAGCTCAACCGTCGAACCGGCTCCATCCAGTTGATTCTCCATGCGGATGAAGTGGACATCCGAGACATACAGCAACGCTTTAAACTTTTCGACAGCTTCGGAAATCTCCGTGACCGTCAAACCTTCCAATACTAAGGTGATTTGATTCGTTTCATTCTTATTGAAAATGGTCACATGCTGTTCCGCGTTCGGAACTTGTTCAAGTATTTCCTTTGTTACGAAAGCCATTGGGTATTGCTTCGCTTCAAAAGCGGCTTTATTCTCTGCCACTTGTTCCGTCAATTGGGCGAATTCTTGCATTTGCCGCGAAATTTTCAACTGCTCCTCCTCGACTTGAAGCCATTCTTGATTGCGTACTTCCGCGTTAACATAATACGTTTGCATCGAAAAGAAGTAGGCGCCCACCAGAACAAGCAGGATAAGGAAAATACCACTAAGCACATAAGGAAGAAAGTTTCTCTGTTTTTTTTCAAAAAAATTGACTTCAAGCATGTTCGGTTTCCTCCTGGACTTGTTTTCTGGCATGCTTCACTTTTTTCCGAGCAAGCTTCTTCGGAACGGCCGCATGTTTCTCTTTGGATGCAAGCCCATATAACGGCAAAAATTTGGAGCTGATTTCTTCAGAAACCTGCAGAATATGGATCGGCAGGAAAAAGCGTTTCGCTAATTGCTCCCTTACTTTTTCCAGATAAGGAAAGTCGCCCGTCAAAACTATTTCCGTCACGCCGCTTTGGCCGTTCATCACAGAATAGCGATAAAACTCCAGCAGCCTTTCCAAGACATCCAGCGTATCCGTGATGGCATCTTCGAAAGAGACTTGGTCGTCCTTCCAGATCCATTCACCTTCTGGACTGACTTCCCACAAATCAACCAAACGAGCTATGCGAGAATGGCGCGAAAATTTCGGCAAGTCGCGGTGAAAAACCATAATCGAATGGTCGACCGGACTCCATTGCAGCACCATCACATGCTTTTCGGGACTCTGATTCAAGTCATTTTGTTGCCGGATGGTCCGGTAAAGGCATAAAGAAGAAATATCCGCTACGACCGGATTCAAGGAGACATTCTGCAGTAAGGATTCGTATTGAAAGATGACTTCTTGCGGATAGAGCATCAGCAGAATGGTCTGCTCCATGTCGCCAACTTCAAGCAACTCGAAATGAAAACGCGTCTCCTTGAACGGGGACCGGATCAACTGGCCCATATGCAGAGCGATATAAGCCTTAATTTCTGAAGGTGAAAGCTGTGCCGGTATTTTTTCTTCCCGCACAATCACAAAATCATTCGGCAACAGGATGGCTGCTTGAGCATTTTTCCATTTTTTTTCGGTAACCAGCGCGTTCAGGCGATTTTCAAGCAACGAGGGATTGATGACTCTCCCTTCATGAAGGATCTCGGTATCAAACAGGATCTCATTTTGTTCCAGGACTGTGCGGGATTGCGCATCCATAACCAAATAGCGGATCCGTCTTTCCAAAAATTCAAAATAAAGCAATGGTTTTTTTTGAAATAACATAATTTCCCTCCCTCCGTATCCGAAACGAAAAAAGTGGTCCACCTCAGCTAAATAGTGCCAGGTACCATTGAATCATCGTTTCTCCAAAATAAAAAACAGTTACTGCAGCCAGACTGATGTAGGGTCCAAACGGAATGGTCATTTTTCGATCGCCATCTTTCAGCTTCATGATGATCATTCCCGTGATTGCTCCGTAAAGCGTGGCCAAGAAAAAAAGCAGCAAAAAAAGATAAGGTCCGAAAATGAATCCCAATAAAGTGAAGTATTTCAGATCACCTGCGCCCATGCCTCCATTGGATACGAAGATGATCACAAACACCAACCCGAACGCCAGGACCGCTCCGATTAAGGACGCCCATAGAGACGGCTGCGGATAAAGGATGCGCAAACCCACAAACAAGGGGGTGAAAAACAGAAGCAACTTATTCGGGATTTTCCTGTAGGCCAAATCGGATACCGTAATCGGAATGATGAGTGCAATCAGCAGCAAGCCCAGAAACGTTTGTCCAGTCCAACCATAACGGTAGAAAGTAACGGCCGCCAAGAGCCCGGTCGCCAGCTCCATGATCGGGTACAGCAGCGAAATTTGTTCCTTGCATTGACTGCATTTCCCCCTTTGGCGCAAGAAAGACCAGACCGGAACCAGTTCTCTCCAAGTCAAGGTCCGCTGGCACGTGTCGCAATAGGAACGCGTTTGAGCCAGCAACGTCCCGTTCGGCACCCGCAACCCCACCACATTGAAGAAAGACCCGAATACCAAGCCGTAGATGAAAAAAACAACGGTTACGATTGTATGCATGAAAAAACTCCTAGTAAGCAAGAAAGACTCCACGAAGGAGTCTTTCTATGTATTTGAATGGGTGTTGGCTCTGCAATTATTAATCTTCGGTAGTTTCGGTAGTTGTTGTCAATTTCCCTGCTTCTGCTTGTGCTTTTGTTATGGTAATTACATCACCATCATATTTTTTTTCGAGATAATCATCAGCCATCAAATCTGTTGTCGTTACAGGATCCTTAGTACCTCCTTGCAGATAGTACATCTGCGCTGCATCAATAACCAATTCTTGTTGATTTTTAGCAATGTCTCCTTCAGATTTGGCAATAACATTCCCGATCAAAGGAATTGAAATACCCACGATAAGTCCCAAAATCACGATAACACCCAGCAATTCAACTAATGTAAAGCCGCCTTCTTTTTTCAACAACTGTTTGATTTTATTTCTCATTCTATTTCCTCCGTTTTTCTTTTCTATTTTTATTCGTGTTTGTTTACTAAAAAAACTCACTTCCTATTTCAACAGAAGTTCATTTCTTTACATATTATATAAAAATTGATTCGTATGTGCAATCTTTTTGTTTGGGAATTATCCGAACGTTTCGAACATGCTGAACATCGGCACAACGATGGAAAGTACGATCACGCCTACGACCCCGGAAAGCATAATAATCATGACCGGTTCGATCAACGCTTGCAGTTTGTCGGACGCCGCCTCTACTTCCTGATCGTAGATTTCCGACACTTTTTTCAGCATCTCATCCAGCTCTCCGCTCGATTCCCCGACTTGGATCATCTGAATGATCAGCGGCGGGAAAAACCAATGATCGACCATCGGCTTCGCCAGCGATTCGCCTTGCTCGACATCTTTTTTCGCCTGCAACAGTGCATTCTCAACCACACGATTGCCCACTACTTTACTGGTCACTTCGATGGCCTGCAGAATCGGGACGGAACTGTTGATCAAAGAACTCAGGGTCTGCGTCATCCGCGCCAACAGCGTTTTCTGGATGAAGGTCCCGAGAATAGGGATCTTCAGCTGCAGCACATCGAACACGTAGGCGACTTGGTCTTTTTTCCCAAGCTGAATGATGACTGCGACGAGCATGCCCATCAATAAGAGCACCATCCACCAATAACGCTGAAGCAAGCCACTCAAAGTCAGGACGATTTGCGTGATTGCAGGCAACTCACTGCCCATCGAGGCAAACATATCGCCGAATATCGGCACGATGAACACCAACAGGAAGGCTGTGATGAAAAAGGCCAACACGCCTACCACAAGCGGATAGGTCATGGCTGTCGAGATTTTCTGCTTGATGCGGTGCTGCTTTTCATAGTAGTCAGCCATCTGTTGCAGCACTTCCTCCAGGCGCCCACTTACTTCGGCCGAATGGATCATGTGAATCAATAAATCAGGAAACAATTTCGGTTTTTTCGCCATCGCTTCAGACAAGGCGACCCCTTCGCGTATTTCTTCCGACAATTCTTCCAACGCCTCTTTGAGCGCCAAGCTTGTCGATTGGGCGGCAAGGAGATCCAACGCATCCACAAGCAAGATGCCGGCGTTCATCAAAGAGGAAAACTGTCTCAGAAAGACAATAAAATCCTTTGATTTCAAAGAGGTACGAAAGTTGATGTCCTTGTTCAGGACAGCATTCAGCGCATCCACTTCGAAGACGATCAGGTCCATGTGCCTGAGTTCATTCAGGGCTTCTTTTTTGTTGGTGCTCTCGATTTTCCCCTTCATCAGTTTTCCATCTCTTGTTTTGGCTTTGTAGGCAAAAACGGCCATCATTACCCTCCTTCCTTATTCAACGATTTTTTTCTACTATAGTAATAGATGCGACCGGCTGATCGCGTCTTCTTCCACAAGCCGCTTGATGCTCATCTCCATCGTGTGCATGCCTTGATCAAGGGATGTCTGGAGCACATTAGGGATTTGATGCATTTTTTCAGCCCGGATCAAATTCTTGATAGCTGGATTGTTGACCAACATTTCGGTCGCTGCCACACGCCCATTTGCCTTCTTGGTCGGCAGCAAGCGCTGCGACAAGATGCCCAAGAGCACATTCGCCAGCATCAAACGGATCTGTTCCCTTTGTCCTGCCGGGAAGACATCAATCATCCGCTCAATGCTGCCGGCTGCATCCGAAGTGTGCAACGTCCCCAAGACCAAATGTCCCGTTTCTGATGCCGTGATGGCCGTGGAGATGGTATCCATATCGCGCATCTCCCCTACCAGAATGATATCGGGATCTTGGCGCAAGCTCGCGCGCAGACCGTCTTTGAACGATAAGGTATCGAAGCCCACTTCCCTTTGTTCAATGATGGATTGTTTATGCACATGCAGGTATTCGATGGGATCCTCCAAGGTAATGATGTGCCGGTTCATCGTTTGGTTCACATAATCGATCAACGCCGCCAATGAGGTGCTTTTCCCGCTGCCGGTTGGACCGGTAACCAGGAAAAGTCCGTGTGGCTGTTGAACCAATTTTTTGGCGATGCCGGGAAGCCCTAAACTTTCCACACTGGGAATTTCTTTGGAAATGATCCGGAAAGCAAGCGAAAGCGCATTGCGTTGGTAGAACGCATTCACGCGGAATCGGGCAATGTCAGTGATGCCATAAGAAAAATCGATTTCCCGTTTCTGTTCCAACGCATCCCACATGTCCTGAGTAAGGATCGTTTTCGCAAACTGCTCCGTATCTTTAGGCGCGAGGGAGGCTTGTTTTTGGGGAATCAGCTTTCCGTCCACCCGGAAAACCGGCGCAGAGCCTACGACAAGATGGACATCGGAAGCTTTTTTTTCATAGGCGGCAATCAATATCATATCCAATTGTTCCATTGTTTCCGTCCTCTTATTCATTGATTGAAGCAACCCGCAGCACCTCTTCCAACGTCGTTTTGCCTGCCTTCACTTTTATCAAGCCATCGTCAACCAAAAAGCGGACACCTTGTTGCTTGATATGTTGCTTGATTTCCTGGATGGACGCCTGATTCATCATCAGCTGCCTTACTTCTTCCGTGATCACAATCAATTCATGGATGGCCATCCGCCCACGATATCCGGTATGACGGCAAACATCACAGCCCCTGCCGAAGGTGATCGTGTCGATTGTCTGATTGCGTCGTTCAAAGATTTCCCGCTCGACCGGCGTTGCCGCTCTTGTATCGGCACAATCTTTGCAGATGGTTTTGACAAGCCGTTGCGCTACGACACCGCTCAAGGCAGACACAATCAAGTAGGGTTCGATCCCCATATCGAGCAAGCGGGGGATGGCCTCAATGGCGCTGTTGGTATGCAGCGTACTGAACACCAAATGGCCCGTCAGAGCCGCACGCACACTGTTCTCCGCCGTTTCTTTATCCCGGATTTCCCCCACCATGATGATATTCGGATCTTGACGCAGGACGGAACGCAATCCGGTCGCGAAGGTCAGTCCGATCTGGGCATTGACTTGGACTTGGTTGATGCCCTCGAGTTGATATTCGACCGGGTCTTCAATCGTGATGATATTACTTTCGGGATGGTTCAGCTCATTGATGGAGCCGTAAAGCGTGGACGTTTTCCCTGAACCGGTTGGACCTGTCAGCAAGATCAGTCCCGACGGCTGGGCAATCAATTTCCGATAATCAGCTAAAATATCACCCTCCAGTCCGATATCCTCCACTTTTCTGAACAGGTTGGACATATCCAATATCCGCAGCACAATTTTTTCACCAAAAACGGTCGGCAAGGTGGCCACGCGCAAATTCACCCGTTTACCCAAAACCGTTGTGCTGATGCGGCCGTCCTGGGGCAGGCGCGTCTCCGTAACGTTCAATCCCGCTATGATTTTGATCCGAGCAACCAAAGCGTTCATCAAGGTTTTCGGCAAAGGCTGTTCATTCCGGAGCAGGCCATCCACGCGGTAGCGAACGGATACTTGGCGTTCCGTCTGATCCAGATGGATATCCGATGCCCGCAGCGATACGCCTGTTTCCAGCAGCTGATTGAAGATCCTTACTGCTGGAGCATCCTCACCCTCAACGTACTCAATATTCACTTCTTTTGAGTCGTATAAGCGGTTGATGGTCTGCAGTAAGTCATCGCGTGTCGCAATCACCGGTCTGACGGCATAGCCAGTGGAAAATTCCAGCTCCTCTATAGCATAGAAGTCCAACGGATCATTCATCGCCACAATCAAGCGGGTATGCTCTTTTTTGATCGGAAGCAATAATTTCGACCGTGCAAAATCTTTTGATATCAGCTCCACTACAGACATATCGATCGGGTATTGATACAAGGACACACTTTCCAGTTTCAATTGGATTTCCAGGGCATCCAGCAGTTGTTTCTCGGTGATGTAGCCTTGATCAACCAACAGATCCCCTAATTTCCCGTCCTGCTTTTTCATGCTGAGTGCTTCCACAATCTGCAGTTCCGTTACGAGACCCGCTTCTTTCAATAAATCCCCTAATTTTTTCTTCTTAAAATCCGCCACGCTATCCCACCTTTCTGCTAGTTTTCTATGATTGGCTCTGAGCTGATGATGTCTTCCGGCTCCGGATCAGCAGCAGGCGCCGCCGACCCGAACAGAAATCCGGTCGTATCGATGGCCGCATATGTGAGGCTCGCACCGCCACTCATATCGAATTGATTTGCGATGACTGTGCCGTTAATGGGGCCACTTCCATTAAAGGTGACTATCCCAGTTGGCGCAATGAGCGCCAAATCACCTTTTGCACCATCATGTACATTCACCTTATTTCCATTAGTCAGAAATATACCATTAATTGTTGCACCGCCACCTATGTCGACGTTAACATTGGCATGGGGATTAGAACTTTTAATAATTATATTTCCGTTAATCGTGCTTCCGTTATTTATTTTGAGAGTCGCTGTTCCTAAATAAACCAAGTTAAGCTGAGTTTGAGGATTTTCCTTTATTAAATTATAATAACCCTCGGGAAATGATTTTGTAATATAAATCGTTAGTTTCCCTCCACCGGTAACCTTGATGCTCCCAGCAACATCTAGGTTGTCCACTAAAATCGTACGATCTTGTCCAGCAGTATTGATTGTATAAGTCGCATCAGAGGTAATTTTTATTTTCGGAATATAAACATCTGAATCTAAATTAAGCCCATCGTTGCTTGAGATATTTAAGTCGCCCTTATTCACAAGGTGGTTTTTATCGGGAGTTTTAATTCCATCTAAAAGATCTTTATAAGCTTTAAAATTCGGAATGTAGACATCGCTATCCAACACTGTTTCTCTAGCAACCAATTTGGGAAAATTAACATAGTCTTTTGGATACTTCAGTAACTTCTCAGCCGTAATCTTGTTCGAATAAAATAGTGTGCTTGACCTCAAATCGGGCCATTCATTACCAATTTCGAATCCCTTATTGGTTGTAGAATTAGTATATATATCACCTGTTATGTTACCGCCAGTAATTTTAATATTTCCTTGCGTTATCAACGTTCCATTAGCCGGGAGTGCCGGCAATCCGCCGCCTCCGGTGTTTTTTTCGACCCAGTTCACCGTGAATTGTTTGGTGACGGTTCTTTTTTTTCCATCCACTTCTCCAGTGGAAGTGATCGTGTAGATTTTCGAATCTTTTTGCGCTGTTGCGATCGTCGCAGTAGGCTCGGTGCCGAACTGTTCGGCGAAATCAACAGAGGACTGTCCATTTTGGGCGGTCACAATGGACGACACATGATTATAGAAGGAACCCTCTGTTGCATTATTTTCATATGCGCGCAACACTTCACCCTGAATCTCTTCATAAGCTGCAACTGCTCCCGCCTCCGCCACATAATAAGCCGATGTATCATCGCGGTTGGCAGCACTCAGGCGATAGCTGCCGAGTGTGAGTGTTCCGATCGATACACCAAGTACAGACAGCACGAGAAGCACCATTAATGTCAAAACCAGGCCACTGCCTTTTTCGTCCTCTCGGAGCTGCTTGATTCCCATCCCATCCACTCACCTTCTGAAATAAATCGTAGTTTGATATTCTTTTGGTTGGCTGTTCATTTCCGGCAAACTTTTCAATACGATTGTGACGCTCTTTGTTCCAGCATCGGGAGTGACAACAAAATCCTCAACATCCTCCGCCAAAACCTGATCAGTATTTTTCACGAGCTGTTCGCCTTTTTGGCTGAATGCCTCAGCACCGTCAATCAAGAGGGTATCCCCTGATGCGGATACCGTTATATCAGCAAAAGGCGTCTTGCGCACTTCTCTGGAAATGACGGAAAGCGTGTAAGCGAAATCATTTGATTGACGAGCGGAATAAGATTGCGTCAGATATTGCTTTTGACCGAACAGGTGGACTGCCCCCACCAATGAGAGCACCACCGAAAGCAGTGCGATACTGGCCAACAGCTCCACGAGCGTCATCCCTGACTCGTTACGCAGACTAATCTTCGAGATCTTCCGCTGTACCAAATGACAGCCGCGTTTCCATTTGTGCATAAGCTTTCCCTTCCTTGGAAACCGTCACAGTTCCTGTATAGAGTGTATCACCTGAATTTTTGAACACTTCTGATTGAACCTCAAATCCGGATTTGGTGCTGGGGCTTTCAGTCCCGATCAGGCTCAGCGTTTCTTCCGCACTCTTTGTCTTTGAATAGTAGGTAAGTAATTCGATTTGTTCTTGGGCGATAAAAGTTGCTTCATTGACGGTATCGGTCTGATTATTTATTTTTGCTGCCTGGATAAAAAAAGATAAAAAAGTTGTGATGATAAGCGACAGAAGAAGAATCGATGCCAACACCTCGACAAGCGTCATCCCCTCTTCTCCTGATAACATACCTTTCATTTGTTTTCTATACCAACATTTCATGGTCTTCTTCCCTCTTTGGAAATATATTTATAAATACGGACCGCTTTCCCAATCTCAGAATGCAACAATTTTGTTAAAAATGTTATTAATGAGTATATTATCTTACCGATTGACTGTCAATGATATTGAATTCATGGAAAACGGTGTTCCCCTGCGTTCGAGCAGATAGCCCCATTTACCGACAAGACTATTCGCAAATATGATGGTAAAATGGTCATTAAGGAGTAAACCGACACGGAGGTTATCATGAATAAAAATGAGACAGAGCAAAAAAGACTATTGGACGAAATTGCCTATTTGAAGCGTTTGAACAAGGAACTGACCAGTCAAATATTCGAAGATGATTTCTCAAAATTCCCGTGGTTGGGAAATCTGGGACAGTGGTTTTGGGATTGTCAAAAAAATATGGTAACTTTCAATCCTTTGAAAGCAAGTGCGCTTGGGTATTCACAGGATGAAATCCCTGCAGAAACGGGATTCGAATTTTTTACAGAAAAGTTGCATCCTGAAGATTATGACGCTGTGATGGATGAAATGCGTGCGCACCTCAAAGGACTTGTTCCGGTATGGGAAGTCAAGTATCGCATCCAAGCAAAAGACGGATCTTGGAAAGTTTTTTATGATCGTGGAAAAGTTACGCAATGGTCAGCCGATCATAAGCCCCTGTTCCTTGCAGGAAATGTATTTGATATAACGGAAGACGAGAACCAAAAGCGGGAGCTGCTGCATAAATCGACTTTCTGGCGTGCACGGGCAGAAATTGACAGCCTGACCAAGCTGTACACACGGGCTGCATTGAATGAAAAGTTATCCTCGATTCACCAATACAGCCTTCTGAACCAGAAAAACTACTCTATTTTATTGCTGGATATAGATCACTTCAAAAATATAAATGATTCCTACGGCCATTTGATCGGTGATCAGGTCTTGAACAAGATCGGTCCCGTCCTCCGTTCCAACATTCGTGAAGCAGATATCGCTGCTCGATATGGTGGAGAAGAATTTTTGATTGTATTTCCAAATCTGGAGAGTGAAGACGCCAGAATTATAGGGGAACGCATCCAGCAGAGCCTGAAGAATGCTGATTTCCCCATCGAGCATGTCTTGACGATCAGCGCCGGAATCGCTTCGAATCACGAAACACAAGATGTGATGGAACTCTTGGAACTTGCCGACGAGCGTCTTTACCAAGCAAAAAATACTGGCCGAAATCGCATCGTCTCTGCCTGATCGCAGTGTGCCGCAAAGGGATGTTAGAGCTATTTTTTAAATTGAACCATCGTTATCTTCAGCCTCATTTTTCTCCATAAAGAAGCACTTTTTCGATGAATACCGAAACAACTTCAGGATCGAACTGGGATCCTGCACATTTTCTTAATTCCCGAACAGCCTCTTCTTTTGTTTTGCGGTCGGTGTACGCACGCCCACTGGTCATTGCATCATATGAATCTGCAACCGCGATGATACGGGAAGTCAAAGGAATATCGTCTTTTTTCAATTTTTCTGGATAGCCTGTCCCATCCACCCACTCATGATGGGACAGGACAATCATCGCAACTGAAGCGTATTCATCGACGGAGCGAAGGATTTGGTACCCCGACTCAGGATGGCGTCTGATCAGCTCTAATTCTTTTTGAGTCAATGGCAGGTCTTTATTGAGAATATTTGACGGTATAGTGATTTTTCCGATGTCATGCACTAAGGCAGCTTTCTTCACCAAGTCTTGTAAGGATGGGTCCAGTCCCATTTTTTCTGCAATCTTTCCGGCATGATCGGCAACATTCTCTGCGTGCAGCGGATCCCATTTCCTTAATAACCTTGGATTCGACTTGATGCCTTCAATAATCGAATGCTTGTGCTTCCGGCTTTTGCGCAGCTTATCTTCGTACATCAATCTATCCGCTTCCAAAATGGTGTCTTCCACGGAGTCTTCTATCCCGGTCTTTGTCGCTACGCCCAATGAAAGAGAAATCCATTCTGACGGAAATCTCCCGGAAATTTTTAACGTATCGCTGTTCTGGATTTTGTCAGCCAGTGAACAGGCAACCTCATAGGGTGTGTATGGGAGCAACAACACAAACTCATCTCCGCCATAACGGACGAAAATATCGCCTTCCCGTTGAAAACTCAGTATTTTCCCTGAAATCGTGCGCAGTAATTCATCCCCTTGATCATGCCCATATGAGTCATTGATCAATTTCAGCCCATTCAGATCAACAAAAATGACACTCAGGGGCAGCTGGTAGGGCAGTAACAATGCCTCCGATGATGATTGAATGAAACTGCGCTGATACATCCCTGTTAACGTGTCCCTGTTATGATAGTACGCAAGTTTTTCCCGAGTCGAAATCAAATCTGAAATATCCCGTCCCGATGCATATATCCGATCTCCAAAAACCTTCACACGCCACTCGTAGTAATGGATCGTTCCCTTATGGCTCAGGATCCGATTGACAAATTTGTCCAGCCCTCCAAATTTCACTACTTCACTGATCGCAAATTTTGTGGCATACAAATCCTCACTTGCGATGATTTCAAAAATATTTTTGCCTATCAGCTGCGCATGATCGTAACCCAATGAATCAAGCCAGATCCGGTTGACCTTGATGATTTTTCCACTGAATGAAAAAATACAGTACAAATCTTTTGTCACTGAGATATAGCGTTGCAGCTCGCTGTTTTCCTCCCTCAGATCATTTTCTGTTTGCATTTCCAATGAGATATCCTCATATGGATCAATCTTAATTACCGAGTCAAGTTTATCCGAGTCACTTGTTTGAAATCCAGCTGCCATTTTATCCTCCTTTAATCACTTTCCCGGTGCATTCAAGTTATGCTTTGGTCACCTTTACTGGGCAAATTCATCGTTGTACATCACTTTCGTAACGTCTTAAAAAATTAATGGCGCTCTCTTCAGCTAGGGGTCTGCTAAGAAGATAGCCTTGGATGATATCGCACCCATATTTTTGTAGGTACGCCCTTTGCCGTTCGTCCTCTACACCCTCTGCTACAACGCTTAATCCAATTTTATGGGCCATCGAGATGATGTCCGAAATGATCAGATCTTTTTCAGCTGTGTGACTGATCTTATCGATAAAGAACCGATCGATCTTTACGGTATCTATATTCAGTTCAGCAAGTCTGGAGAAAGAGGAATAACCCGTCCCAAAATCATCCAGCGAAATGGCTATGCCCATTTTTTTGATTGCCTCTAATGTTTCGTTGATCTGGCTAAAATGGTCGAGCAATACCGTTTCTGTGACTTCAAATTCCAGTGGCTTCCTGCCTTTTTCTGATGAAAAGAGTTTTTTTTGCAGATTCTCCAGAAAGTCTTCCCGAAGCAATTGAATGCCGGATATATTGACTGCTACACTCGTTTCATGAAATCCTTCATCCTGGAGTCGTTTTACAAAATCACATGCAAGCAGCAGAATATGGTTGCCTAAATCATAGATCAACAATTTTTCCTCAGCTAAAGCAATAAATTCATCCGGAGCCACCTGGCCTAGATTTTCAATTCGAAGCCTAGCCAGCGCTTCGAACCCAATGACTTTATCTTTCATCAAGTCGAGCTTCGGTTGGAATTCCAGATAAAAAGATTCAGTATCTTTTCCTTCAATGACTTCCCGCAATACTTTTACAATTTTATCTTGCCGCAGGAGTCGTTTCTCCATATCTTCGTTAAAGAAGGCCACCTGATCGTCTGAACTATCCTTGATATAAGAAAGTGTCAGTATGGCATCCTGCAGAATTTTATCCGTTGAGGTATGTCTATCTTTGATCTCCACTATAGCAATTTGAGCATCCACATACTGGCGTTCTGTTACTTCCATAATCGGATTCTCAAAAATGTGCAAAAGTTTATTTGCGACTAATTTCAGTTCTTCCTGATCTTCATAATCGTCAAGCACTACTATAAATCTGTCTCCGTCAAAACGGAAAAAATTTTCTTCCGAACCTAGTGCTGTTCTGACTTTAAATGCAATCTGTTTGAGTATCTCATCTCCATATAAAAATCCGTAGGTGATGTTCAGTGTTTTAAAATTAACGAAATTGAGAAGCAACACCGCTTTATTTCTTCTGTATGGATTTCGTAGGACTTGATTTAGATACTCCGTAAGATATTTGCTGTTACGGAGACCCGTAAGCTCATCATAGTAAGCAATTTTGATATTGGACTTATTTTTCCGATAAGCATAATAGAGGATGCTCCCCGTTATACTAATAATAATTAAGGAAACTGTAATAGCGTAACGCAGCATTTGAGTAATTTTGGTATCCACTTTATCGGTGGGCCAATGGATCAACAACGACCCTATTTTTTCGTTTTCGACAAATATAGGTACAGAAACTCTAAAAAATGAGGATCCATTTATTTCATCTCTATGTACATCCGATTCATTTCCATCCATTTCCGCACGAATATCTTTAACATCGATTGTACTACCTATATAGTTCGGAAGACTGCTCGCAATGATTTCGTACTTCGTGTCGACAAAGAATACATGTTTAATATCTCCCCTATTTGAAATATCACTTAAAAATTTTGTGATTTCAAATGCCCCAATGAAATCCTGTATATTTTCTGCCAGAATCCCTAATTGTACAAATCCACCCGTCTCATCTTTAACATAGCCAAATTTATAGTAAACGCCATTCTCGGTGTCCGGACGGACGTCTTCCACCAGCATAGTCTGATCGCTCATCATGAAATCATGAACCGGATGTCCTTCAGGTGCTTGCCACCCGATAAATTCTTCGTTAGTGCTATTGGTAATGACTCCCTCATTGTTGTACAAATGTATTTCATCCACATTGAACGTTTGGGAAATACTATCCAACACCTCATTATTATCCTTATTTTCAATAAGCATGATTGCTTGACTGGTTATCCTTATTTTCTCATCCAAAAGTTCCGTAATGATCTCATAGGCTTCGCTTGTGTGAGTCAAACTGTGGGAATAGCTGTTTGCAATTTCTAAAGTCGTCTCTTCAAGCTGATTATACTGTTCATTGATTCGATTTTTGACTGTCAAAGCTGTCAAAATCGAAAAACCTATTGCTATTATCAAAAAGGGTACCAAGAAATAAGTTACTTCTGCCTTCTTTAATTTGTCTCTTCCCAACACACAACCCCCGATAACACTAATTGCCCTATTTTTGTTCTGAAACGATTATTCGAACAGCAGAGACAACGATTATCCCCTGATATTCACTTACATGATTATATCATCTAATGCACAAAACAATAGTAACAATATGGATTGTTTGCTTGTCGGAAAAATTGCTTAAAATGCTGCATTGGCTCGCTTTTTGTCAAAAATCGAAAAACAGCCACAAAAGTTGTCCAATCAACAGTTGTGGCTGTTTTTTTATGGGAATGCCCAAAGGCCGATTATACGTTAGTTTAAAATCCTTACCTATAGCACACAAAGCCGGGCGTTTTGTTCCAATCATTGACAGCCCTGTATTTAATGAGGGAACGAAACAATCACTTGGTTTCTGCCGCCTTTTTTTGCTTTATACAGCGCCACATCGGCCCGTTTGAGCGTTCTTTTCAAGGTTTCCCCTGTGTGATTGTGCGCCACCCCCACAGATATCGTAACGCTGACCGGATCTCCTGAAGTTGTGCAGAAGCGTCTGTGAGCGACTATTTCCTGTAAATCATGAATGAACTCCTCTGCATCCCTTGAATTTTGAGTGTCGATGATTACAGCGAACTCCTCACCACCGATTCTGTAGAAATCTGTGTCAAAAATCGCAAGTTCATTGAACACCTGCGCCAATTGTTTTAAAAGCAGATCCCCATTGTCATGTCCGAAGCTATCGTTATAGTCCTTAAAATAATCGATATCGATCACTGCCAATGTTACTGGTTTCTTTTCCCGCTCCACGTCCATCAGATCTTTGTTGAACGTGCGCACGTTCTTAAGGGCCGTCAGATGATCGGTGCTGGCAGACACAATCAATCTGTACAGATCGGTAATAAAAAAGTGCATCACATACGTTGCAGCATACCCGGATGTAACCAGAATACTGCTGATCATCAGCACAAGTGATTTGTCAGCTATCAGGTGATTGGTGAACACAATTGTAGGGATGAGGGCATAAGTGACCAAGACAAGCAATTGAGTCAGCTCATTCAACCTATCCTGGGTGTAATGGGCTATCAACGGCAATGTGACTGCCAGCAAAATGCTGACGATCAGGTTGATTTGGGCAATATCATTATTGCCCCAGACAAACCTGAAGATCCCTAACAACAGGATACTTGAACTGGTTATTTTCCAATCTATATATTTAGCAGAAAAACAAAACATCAGAAATCTGAAATCATATCTTATCCCCAGAATAACCGTGGAAAAGCTCAACAAAACGATTCCGACCAACACTTCCAATAAAATACTTTTGATGAAGTAGGATATTTTCTGATTGTCTTGATTTGGTGACCCAAAATTGCTTCTCAAGTAGAAATAAATAGCAAAAAAGATGATCCCAATATTTGCGAGTAGACTGACCATTGTGCACTCCTTACATGCATACCTTAATAGAAACAAGTTATTATTTTTATTCGATTGTTGTTTAAAGTTTGAGTATCCATCACCTCGGAACAAATGTTTGATTTCAGTGACTAACTTCTTTAAAACAGTAATATCTTGCCAATTATAACTTACTTTTTTCATATTGTATAATACTAATTAGTCTTGAAAAAATTTACACAAACAAAATACAATATTGTATTTTGTTTTGGGCTTAAAAAAATTATATTTAGGTCGATACATTAACTTTAGTTGTTAATTTTAGTTTTAAAATTTCAGTTTTATCAAAAAGTAAGCGCATTCGAATAGTTTATCCAGTATAATTTATCTGATCGCTGCAACTATTTGAGCATAGGAATCGATCCAACATGTTTTTCAATAGTTAATTTGCAGTGATTTTACAGGGGGAAAGTGAGTGAATGATACGCAAGAGTTGTTAGATGATTTATACATAGTGTGCCAGCCAATCATGCTATGTTCACATACAAATGTTATCGATGGGTATGAGGTTTTACTAAGATCCAAACAGCAACGCCGTTTTCCTGAAAAAACATTCATGTGGTTCATCGAGGAGGAGGAACGCAATTCTGAATTGATGGCTTATTATTCGAGGGAACTGGCAAAAATAATGGAAATCCACAGCAACACCAAACTATCGCTGAATCTGCATCCCAAACAGTTGCAGCATCCCTCAACTTGGGATTTTCTGGACACTATTTCAGCGATGAAAAGGAATGTCTCCATCGAATTGACTGAGCACTACTGCGAATTTGATCGGCCGGATCGAGAGGATTACCTCCAAAATTATATCTTAAAACTGAAGAAAAAAGGATTTTCCGTGGCAATTGATGATGTGGGGAGTGGTCAAAATAACTTTGAATTAGTAGCGAGGAACATCCCGAACATCACCACGATAAAATTCTCACTATTGAAATTTCGGGACTTAAATGAACAAGTTTTGTTCAATTTTTTGAACAGCTGGCTTTCACTATCCCAGCAGTATCAGCTTAAACTGATCGTCGAAGGCATTGAATCTGAGAGCCTCAGCAATGAGCTCAAAAATTTGGGTATGGTTTATCAGCAAGGCTATTACCATGGGAAAGGCCAAGTGTTGTGCTGACCTTTCATCGCTAGCCCAGCCCGGCTTCGCCGGGTTGGGCTGTTTTTTTGCGGCCGGAGCTCCGGCCAAGCATTTTTGGGCTTTTGTGCCCGCTCCTCCGGTGAGCGGCGCCTTCGCCGTAGTTGGCGCCGCCTTCTGGGGCTGTCCTCCGGGGAAGCTGCTCTCGCCGGAGTTGGTGCATCACTTCCCAAGGTTACCTCCGGGGACGCACGGCTTCGCCGGAAGTGCGGTTCCTTTAGCGGCCGGTCGCGCCGGCCAAGCATTTTTGGCCTCGCTCCTCCGGTGAGCGGCGCCTTCGTCGTAGTTGGCGCCGCCTTCTGGGGCTGTCCTCCGGGGAAGCTGCCCTCGCCGGAGTTGGTGCATCACTTCCCAAGGTTACCTACGGGGACGCACGGCTTCGCCGGAGGTGCGGTGCCCTCACAGGCCGGGGCTCCGGCCAACATTCGCTCACCGGAGTTGAGCTACCCGGCGCAGTCCTCTTCTTCGGCGGGCACCCGCCTCATCGGAGCTGTCGCCCTGATGCATTACAATTCCACGCACCAAAAAAATCCCCGATGAGTATCGTCTCATCGGGGATCGGCTTTTTATTCTAAAATACAGCTATGCTAACAGCTTTGCAGATGCTCATTCTTATGCGTGGGCGGATACCAGCACTTTGTTTCTGCCGTTTTCTTTTGCTTGATACAGCGCCAGGTCGGCCCGCTTGAGTGTTCTTTTCAAAGTTTCACCCTTCTGGCTGTGGGCAACTCCCACCGAGACGGTGAGGTTGATCGTTTCGCCTGCTTGAACAGCGAAATTTCTCTGGGCGACCGTACACTTCAGATCATGCAGGAACGCCTCAGCTTCGCTTGGACTGAAGTAATCGGCGATCACTCCGAATTCTTCCCCGCCGATTCTGTAGAAAGTAGTATACGGGGTCGCCAGTTCGTTGAATATAGCTGCCAGCTGCTTCAGGATGCCGTCACCGCTGTCATGTCCATAACGATCATTGTAATTTTTGAAGTGATCAATATCGATCACCGCCAACGTGACCGGATGCTTTCTCCGCTCCATTTCCATCAGATCACTGTTGAAGAGCCGCACATTCTTGAGCGCCGTCAAGTGGTCTGTGCTGGCCGAGGCAATCAGACCGTACAGATCCGAAATGAAGTAATGCATCACAAAAACCGCGCCATAATTCAAAGCGATCAGAATAATACTGATCAACAGCACAAGCCCTTTATCCATTATCATGTGATTGGTAAAGACGATGGAAGGAATAAGCGCAATGGTGACCAAGACCAGCAGTTGCGCCAAATCGTTCATTCTGTCCCGAATAAGCTTCACTATCATCGGCAAGATGATGGCCAATATTATGCTGACGATCAGGTTTACCTGGGCAGCCTCACTGTTTCCCCAAAAAAATCTGATGAGCCCCAGCAAAAAAATGCTCGAACTGGTTATTCTCCAATCCATATGCTTTGCGGAAAAACAAAACAACAGCACCCTGAAATCATATCTGATCCCCAAGATAACCGTGGAAAAACTCAATAAAATCGTGCCCAACAGCACTTCCATCAAAATGCATCCGATAAGGCCAGATTTTGTTGCATGATCGTGATTCGCTCCTAATCTTCCGCTTTTCAAACAGAAATAAACAGCCAGAAACAGGATCCCTATATTTGCCAGTAGACTAACCATTGTAAGCTCCTTATATACCTATACTCTGTAGAATCAACTCGTTATAAATTTTGATCGGACTGCTCATGCTAGAATCTGTATCCTGATGCGTCAGCATAAACCCTTCATGAATATAAATATTTAATCCGTACTCATCATTAACTGATTCATTATAACCTACTTTAGTTGCTACACATATCATTATAAATTGATGGAAACTTTTACAAATCAAAAAAATACAATTTTGTATTTCATACAACTGAAAAGACCGATGGGAGCGCCCCATCGGTCCTTTCGATATAGTATTTTAGCGTCTATCTGACTAATTTCTCTTCTGCTTGTTGATTTTCATCTACAAAACTAATTTCGATGCGTTTCCCCAAAGCTTGCGCTATGTCTTCGAGCATATTCAGTTCATGATTATAGATGAACAGTTATCTCCCTCACGGATTTCTCCACTTCATCGCATCGATATGCGCCTGTTTCGTCTCGTCATCAACTAAGGTGAATCGACTCAATTCTTTGTAGATCTGTTCTATTTCCAATGGCGTGAAAAATTCCGGCCGCTGCGTCATGTCCTCTACGATTTCGCAAGCCAGCACATCCTGGTTCATCACCTTCACTTCCGGCGAATAAACAGACATTTTCTTGAGGACGCAACGCTCGCTGAAAACGATATATGAACGAAAAACCTCGTCGCCCAGACCAAGGTGCTGCTTCAGAACGCTGATATGCTTCTTGTTTTGCCAGATGGGATTGTAAAATTGATAGTGCCGGCCGCCTCGGAAAATCTGTTTCCAGTACTTGCTGTTCTCATCCCCGAAAATCCAGCCGCTGTAATTCTTCGACTCGAAAACATAGATGCCGGTTGCCGAAATCATGATCAAGTCGATTTCGGTGGTCGTCCCATTTCCCTTGGGCAAATAAATATTCGTCAACAATTTGTGCTCATCGCCCAAGTCCTCCAAACAGGAATAAATTAGGAATTCGCCGTATTTTCCATCATCGAACAGCGTATCGAAGACGCTATTGCCGCTTGCAGCGTTGTACACGGTCCTTTGGTATCGATTGTATCGTTTATGCTTCTTTTGCTTCGGTGGAGCTCCACTAAATTCCTTACACAAACCAACAACCAGAAGAAAAATCAGTATTATTTCCAAATTCAGCAGCTCCTTTAATCGGTTAAGCATGAGAGAGGTGTTGAAGCATTCAAAGATAATATACGCAACTCAACAGAAATTGATTGCTGTTTCAGTAGGATTTTAATTGCGCTTGCTCCTCCGGTGAACGGTCCTTTCGCCGGAGGAGAAGATCCCAAAAGACTTATTACCTCCGACCACAACGGCTTAGCCGGAGTACAGCCGCCCGCAATGTATCCAGCTCCGACCAGCATTCTCTCCCCGGAGTTGGCTAGCTTTCCCCAAAATCAAAAAAGCCAAGGATTATTACTCCTCGACTGCATCTATGCGTTCATTCAATTGTGTTAATTTTCGGCTACGATTCACATCTTCCACAATAATCGTCTTGTAAAAATTACGCACTAATTTGCGACTGACTACATTTTGTTGTACACAGTACACACAGAAATCTTCAGCTGAATCTTGGCTGATCAGTTCGTCCTTATCCTCTAACGAAATCCGATAATCCTCCATTACCACAACCGTTCGTATGTCGAAATCATTGCTGCAAATGATTCCTGCATTTATCATCAAACAGGCGGCAATGGTAGCTATTTCGCCTAAATTCGATACCGTCTTAGGCCGCTTGCCTGCTGCGATTCTTTGCAAATTCATACGGTGAAAAGCATCTTTAACATCCGTTAAACGCTGCTGATAAATCTCTTGCTCGATCGGCGACAATGAAGTGGCGCTTTTAGGATCAAACAGGCTCCACTTTCCGCCCGCAATTAACCCATCAATAGTGTTCTTAACCGACGGAAATAACAATTCATTGTAAACCTCTTTATGGATATAGACATTCTGATATAGTTCATTGATCCACTCAAACACGTTAGCTTGTTGAAAATCGGCGGCAAAGATTATCATATTGGAATCTATGAACACTTTATCGGAACGATTACTCATCATCAAAATCCATTTCTCCAATCAGCTTTTGCCTTTCCTTCCAGTAAGCTTCTGATTGTTTGGGATCTGTATGCTTCAGAAGGTTTGCCGCAACCTCTAAAGTGATATCCTTATCTTTTAACAATTGGGCTACTTCTTTTGACAATGAACTAAATTGAACAAAACGATTTGGCTTATCAAGTACACTAGGTGATATCCCCAGTACTTCGCGTACTCTAATCCAATCACCTTCGGTTCTTTGGGAAATGGCTTGGGGAAATCTTTTTCCTAGCTCTTGTAACCTTCTGACCACAGCTTGGTAAGGCATGGAAGAAATATCCGCAATTCTGATGACCAGAACATCGTTTGTCTCATCCAGCTTTTGAATTAATTTCTCAACCGATCGCTTAGGAAGCATTACAGCGGCCGCAAAATGATCTGCAGCCCGCTCATGGTCAAACTCAGAAATATCCGCAAGCGGGATTTTTCCTGATTCATACTGAAGGTGCCATAATTCGTGGGCGGCACTGTAATACCTCGAGCGCAGCGCTTGACTCGTATTGATTGCAATAAAATGCTTATCAAAAAAATGCACCGCTGCTCCATAATATTCGGGATCATCCACGATTTGATAAACGACAAACGCTTTTTCTGATAATAATTGTTCAATATCACTACCTAAGAAAAGTTCACTGCCCACAGAATCGTTCAAAAATTCAGTTGCATACTGCTCAGCTACGATTTCAGAAATTCTTTTTATATTCGTCATGATATTACCTCTACTTAACAATCAGTTGAGCAAAATGTTCAACATCAAGTAATAATTGCGCTAACCCACGTTCACCATCTTCAGTAGAAATTTTCCCGCGCAATGAGTAAACTAATTCGTCAGCTTTAGTTTCTTCGGAGCTTGCTAATTCCGCAATGGTTTTACCTGTAATTTCTGCCATTTTTGCGATATGGACAGGTTGAAGTTTTCTTTCGCCATTAAACAATTGGCTAATCAATGACGGAGCGACACCCATTTGATTCGCTAACCACGCCTGCGTATACTGGTTTTCTGCCAACCATACCTTTACATTTAATAATGTATTTTCATCACTTCTCATTAGTAATTCCCTCCTACTTTCAGTAGTAGTATAGCACCATTTGTGAATGTTCACAAATTTAGTGATTATAATTTGTGAATATCCACTAATCCAAATCACATCTGAGCAGAATCCGCTTTACCAGAGCTGACGCGCTCCTCCGGTGAGGAGACACTCTGCTGGAGGAAAACCTCTCAAAAGACTATTAGCTCCGACCACCGCGGCTTCGCCGGAGTACAGCCGCCCGCAATGCAGCCTCCTCCGGCCAGCAGTCGCTCCCCGGAGCTGAGCTACCCGGCACAAAGCTGTTCTCCTGGCAGCGACCGCTTCATCGGAGGACACCCGCCCGCTTCACTTATTCAATACCGCTCTGCTATCTCCCTGTCATACACATCTTCGGCAGTACGCAGGCCTTCATCCCACCAGTTGCGGAGGATGCTGTCGAGGTAGGCGTATGATTTGGCGCCGTAGCGGCCGGCTTTGGCGCCGTAGCGGCCGGCTTTGGAGAAGGCGTGGAGCACGATTTCTGAGTCGCCGAAGTATGCAGCCCATTGCAAGAGGCCTTCGTGGATGTGGCGTGTGAATGGCAATTGGGAGCCGAAGTGGGCAGCCCATTTTCCTTGCCAGTAGGCGAAGTCGTTTTGCTGCGTTTTTTTGTTTAATTTAAATTCTGAATCATCTTCGTCTTCTTCTAAAAAATCTTTTGAATTGTTGTTATTCACACTGTTCTTATTAGCTGCGGGGTTCACCGGTCTTAACGATGCCGGCGCAGGATTCGCCTCGGCCGCAAAATCAGGCAACGGAAGTTCGATAACCGTTGCCTTCTTGTCTGTCGCGTTGGCTTCTTTCATTACGGTGCTCTTTTTCACGTACAGATTGTTGGTGAATTTCCCCTCAGCCGTGGCATATTTCTGGATGACGATGTAGCCCTTGTCGATCAGACATTTCTTGTGCTTCTGGAAGCGATCCTTGCCCATGTTCATATCGTAGCAGATCAGGTCGACGGAAGGATAAGCCGTGTCGCCCGCGCCAGCATAGGTTGAAATATAGGCATAGATGGCCTTCGCCTCAGGGGTGAGGTCCCTGTCCCTCATAACCAGCTTGCCAACCGTACCGTAGCCCATCGATAATACATCTACCTCAATCATCATCTTCTCCATCATTCATCCTGCTTCCGTTTTTAAATTGACCGAATTGAATTTCAGTCTCTACTTTTAAAGACGGTGCGCGAAGTGGATGTGTAACCTCAACAATTATTTTTGGAACAAAAAAAGCAGCTGATGATCACCATTTTAGGTAATCACCTGCCGCTTTCTTATTTTTGAAATTCAATTTATTAATACATTCCGGATTGCATCGTCTGAACCGGTTAGATAAGGCTGTTGATTTGTATAGTAATTAGGATTCAAACTCAGCAATCATTTCTACCCTCTCAGAATGTCGGCCACCTTCGAACTCTGCATCCAACCATTCTTTGACGATCATTTTTGCCAATTCGATACCTACAACACGTGAACCAAAAGCAAGAATATTTGTATTATTGTGCTCCTTAGACAATTTAGCGGAATACGGTTCGCTGCATACTACCGCTCTGATACCGTTAAATTTATTTGCTGAAATTGAAATTCCTACCCCCGTACCGCAGATTAGAATTCCCAAATCACAGTCTCCAGAAACAACCGCTTCTGAAACCTTTTTTGCATACTGAGGGTAGTTTGTTCGTTCGTTGGTTGTTGTTCCAAAGTCTGTGACTTCATACCCCAACTCCCTAACATAGTCGATAATTTCAGGCTTTAATTCAAACCCTACATGATCACATCCGATAGCTAGTTTCATTTTGATCTCCTCTGATTGGATTATTATTTGTTGTAGGCTTTAAATTCTGTTATGAGCTCGGAATAAGATTTATCCCTACCGAAAAGTGCCGATGTCCCCAGAACAAACCCTTTGACACCAAGCGCACTCAATGACTGAATTCTTTCCGATGAAATTGCACCATCCACAAGAATTTCAAATTCGTAATCTGCTTTCAAATCTAACAGCCTATTGATTTTATTATCTACAAAATCCAAATATTTTTGTCCGGAAAATCCAGGGTTAACAGTCATCACCATTATGAAATCCACCAATGGCAAGAGCTCTAAAATGCTGTCGATAGAGGTGCCAGGATTTATTGCAATGCCTGCTTGCTTTCCCAAACCCTTGATCTTATCTATCGTTTTGGTGGGATGGAGATCTGTTTCAGGATGGAAATAGATAATATCGGCACCCATATCAGCAAATTTCTCCACATAGTTGCTTGGATTCTTTATCATCAAATGGACATCGACTAACCTATTTGTTGATTTCCTTATCAGTTCAAAATCCTGAATACCCATACCAAAATTAGGGACAAATTCACCATCCATGATATCTATATGAAAGATATCACTTCCTGCATGAGCTAGTTGGTGAATCTCGTTTTCCAGATTTGCAAAATTCGCACACATCATTGAGGGACAAATCAAGATATCAGACATGATACTTCCCTCCAGACAATGAAGGCAAAACAACCATGTTTGATTTTTTTTCCACTGCGAATCCATCATTCGGTGGATTCGCAATAATTTTATTCTTAGACAATTTCACCTAAATCATCCCTTTTTATCAGGGGTTATCATTTCTACATGTTCTCCTAATGTCTCATCATATTTGTCTGAAATTAAAATGACATCTTTGACTTCGAGAGCCTTCACATTAGAAAATTTGTGGAATTTCGAACTATCGGCGAGGATATAGGTCTTGCTGGAATGTTTGTGGATCAACCGCTTTTTCACGGCTTCTGCCAGATTTGGCGTCGTGATTCCTTTTTCTTGATCCACACCATTTACACCCAAAAAGGCTTTATCAAAATACAAATTTTGAAGATTTTCATCCGTCAACGGTCCACTTAACGAGGAAATCAATGGGTTATACAGTCCGCCAATAAGGATAATTTCAGCCTCCACCTCAGTCGAAATATTAAAAACATTTGTATTAGTGGTATAAATAGTGATTTTCTTGTGAAGAATGCGCTTTAATAAAATCGAACAGCTGGAACCAGAATCTAAGTATATCGTATCACCTGGGCAGATTACTGCTGTTGCCAAACTCGCGATGGTTTCTTTTTCCGGATTGTTCAATGCGCTCTTCTTTGATATCGGGATCTCACCGGTATCGGAAAACAACTTGACTGCTCCCCCAAACAAATATTCAATCTTCCCCATTTTTTCTAATTCTTTCAAGTCTCTTCTCAATGTAGAAATGGATACCCCTGCTATTAATTTTTGTAATTCCTCAATTTTCATCAATTCTTTATTTTTTAAAATTTCCAGTATTTTCTCTTGTCGTTCATATGGAATCATTACTTTTTCTCCTTCTATCAATATTATGTATGTTTCCTAGCAAATTTATCTATTATTGCTGTCGGGATTATCCTCCAAGTATATCATAATATTAATTTAAGGATTTAAGTTAGGATTGTAAACGACTTAAACAAATTTTTCTTCTGTATTTGTAAAAATGTAACCTAAAACAGCAGATACGATCAATGAGATGCTTAATCCGATCATAGCCTGAACAAAGTTACCCGGATTATCTGCCACAAATGCCGGGAATGTCGTTACACTACCAAATACAAATGCATTCGTCACTACTTTCATCAATCCTAAATACGCACCACCAACTGCTCCCCCGATAATTTGAGCTAAAAACAGTTTCTTATTTTTAACAAGCAATCCGAACAACGTAGGTTCGATAATTGCTGATAAAGCAATGGTGACTAGTCCAGTCAAGGCAAAACTGCGCAATCTTTGGTTTTTCGCTTTTAAATAGATTCCGATCGCTGTTCCAATAACAGCAAAGTTGCAGGCGAAAGTAAACGGTACAATATAGTCGAAACCATATGTTGAAATATTGTTAATCATAATTGGGTTAACTGCCCAGTGGATCCCCAGACTGACCAGAATACTCCAACCACCACCAATTACGATTCCTGTCAGTATGCTGCTTCGTTCAATAAGCCAATTAACCATAGTGGCCACAAACTCACCACTATATACACCGATTGGCCCGATGACAATCATTGTTAGCGGAATCATTATTGCCAATGAAACTAGCGGAACCACTACTAGTTTCAACGTTTCCGGAACTTTTCTGTCCAGGAACTTGTAAAGGTAGGAAAATGCCCAGATAGATAAAATTATCGGCACAACAGTTGAATTATAGTTCATCAATACAACAGGAACATTAAGGAAATTAGTCGTAGCACCATTTCCAGCATCACCAATCAAGCCGATAAACTCAGGATGCAACAACGCAGCTCCAATTAATGCCGATAAATACGGACTCGCACCAAACCTTCTGGCAGAAGTAAACGCTAATAATACCGGCAAGAAATAAAAGACACTCATGGAAGCAACGAACAAAATAGAATACGTTCCGCTATTTTCGTTAATAAGCCCAAGTTGCACAAATAATATCAATAAACCGCGTAAGATACCTGAACCTGCCAAAGCAGGCAGTAGTGGCGCAAAGATAGCTGAAATAGCTGAAAAGATATTACTGATGATACTTGCCCCACCATCCACATTACTTTCATCAAAAGCACTATCCTTATCGCCTTTAACCAAAACTTCAAACTCATCATAAAGTTTTGGCACTTCCATGCCGATCAATATTTGATATTGTCCTGCTTTGTTAACAAGATTGACTACCCCATCGATATTTTTTACCGCATCATCATCGGCTTTTGAATGATCCCTTAAATTTAGTCTTAACCGTGTAGCACAATGACTCATATTTGAAATATTTTCTGGTCCACCAACATTTGCAAGAATTTCTTCTGCTGTCAATTTAAAGTTCATCATAGCGGCTCCTCTTAATTAAATTTTGGCAATTAATTTTTTTTGTTTTTAAAAAACTGGATCATTAATTTATTAGCTGCAATTGCATCATTTTTATCAATAACGGATTGAATATAATCCAGTCCAAAGTCATCGATCAAATCGCTGAGCAGCGTAATCATTTCAATATTTTGCTCACATTCTTTTATAGCATCTTCGATAATAGGGAATGTATCAAAATAAATAACGCCATCATAGTTGTGTTTCTTCAGATAGAAGAGAAATTCAAGCGTTTTAAATGGTGTAGCGGTACCGATCATTAATCCATCATCGTTTAGACCATATCCATCGTTCAAATGAACCCCGAACAACTTGCCTCTGCTGCCATAGATATCTGCTGCAAAAGCAGGATTTTCATGTTTCATAAGCATATGGCAATAATCCAAAGTTACGCCAACATTTTCTTTATTGATCTCGTTCAGCATCATTCCAGTCAATCCCATACTATCGATGTACGCATAGGCTCTAGGCTGGAATGGTTTATATTCAATAGCGATTTGTAAATCTGGGGCGTAATCCGCGATCTGTTTGAAAGCATTCGTTAACTGTTCCCAAACTTTCACGTAATCAATTTGAAAGCTGTAGTCAAACCCATCATATCCAAGCCAAATGGTAACAACTTTCCCACCAGCTTCCCGGCAATAATCAGCAGCGTCTTTACAAAGCTTCAGCGCATGTTCGGCGATTTCTTTGTCGGAATTCCCTAACTCACCATTAATATATTCATTTCTAAATCTTAACGCTACTCCGTTAAGTTTTAAATCATTTTTTTCTAATAATGCTTTCATTTCTGACGGAGTAGAGTTATTTACATGTTCTGGATAGTTCAAATCTACATAACCCAAACCCAAATTTCGAAAATCTTCAAATACCTTGCTTAAGTCATTGTTATTTACTGGCAAAAACGAATTGATTCTTGTTGCTAATTTCATTAATAATTCCTCCCTTATGTGATCACAAACAGAGTTTATCACAGAAAGAATTCGATTACAATCATTTATTTCCATTTATATTCATTTATATTCATTTGTTTTTAAATGTTTTCATAAATTTAAGCAAGTTGGGCCTTTTGAATGATTACTAAATTCAGTTTTTCCCATGGGGAAGTTTACAGTTTGTGACAAGCCTCATGGAGTGCTTAACGTTCACTTAAATTTCCAATGAACAACAAAATGACCGCTGAGGCAGGGAGCCACAACGGTCATTTTGCTATAGTTTTTAACTAAAATTTACCTCCCAAAACACTCATACAATTCCTCAGCCAACTTCGTGCTTTCCAGCCTGATGAAGCTGGCATCGTTGCTTTGGTTGCCGAGGACATCGATGCTCCCGTACCACACGATTTTGCGATCGATCAGGACGCATTTTGGGCCGATCGAATCTTGTTGTTGCAAGTCGATTCCTTTTTCTGCCAATGATGCAAGCAGCAGCATCCGGTTGGAGCGATGTTGGGGATTGGCAATACTGTCAGCATTCTTCGTCATTACGCTGACCGTGACTGTTTCCAGGATGCGCGGTTTGATGGTATTCAGGAATGTCGCTACTGTTTTGCCGGCCAGAGCAGGACTGACCATCATAACCTCACGCTTGGCAGACAACAAATCTCGCTTCAGTTCGTCGGCGTAATCCTTTCCGGTATACATCAAACTGCGGCCGCCCGCTTCCTGATCCGCCAGTTCGACCGAATAGCCGATGCCGGCATAGCCCGTCTGCCGCTTGCGGTACATCCGCTCAAGCACCGGAACGTGGACATCGACATAATCGTAGATGCGGACCTCGGTTTTACCTTCGTAGAGACGATGCAGGCGTCCGGCGTATTGGTGCAGCCGGCCCTTCCAGGAAATCGGCATCGCCAAGAAGAGCGTATCCAGGCGCGGTTCATCGAATCCTTCGCCGATGAACGAACCGGTAGAAATGATTGTAAGCGGTCGATTTACCGGCGCTTCACGGATTTCCCGCAGCTTTTCTCGTTCTGTCTTCCTACCCAGCCCACCCGTAACCGCCACCACATCAGGGATTTCCTCTCGCAGCAGCTCTTCCAGCCGTTTCACATGCGCCACACGTTCCGTCAGGATAATGGCGTTCCTGCCCTCGCGGTAGTTTTTGATGATATCCGCAACCAATTTGCTGTTACGCTCTTCATTCTCAAAAATCTGTTGATAAACCTGTTGAAGGGACATCTCCTGCCGGATTGTCGGATCGAACGCTGTGAATTGCATCCTTACTTTGTGGTCGAACGGCCTTGCCTTCGCTTGCTTCTTCGCATTATCCTTGTAACGGATCGGACCGCACTGCATATAGACGATTGGCTGCAGCCCATCCTTCCGGGTCGGTGTAGCCGTCAAGCCATAGACGTACTTGGCCGGAGCTGCCTGCAGAACCTGCTCGAAACTGAAGGCGGATATGTGGTGGCACTCATCCACGATGATCATACCGTAATCCTGGAGGCATTCGTGGACTTCACCTTTGTGGTAAAGGGATTGCAGCAAAGCAATGTCTATCTTTTGGGTCAGCTTTTTCTTTCCGCCTCCCAACTGCCCGACCAGCTTTTTGGCTTCCTTTTCGTTCTCGGTATCCGGGAAATCGAGGAATGCTTGGATTTTCTCCTGCCACATACTGACCAGACTCGTTTTGTTCACGACAATCAAGGTGTTCACTTTCTTCTCGGCGATGATGTTCAATGCGCACACCGTTTTACCGAACGCGGTCGTCCCGCAGAGAATCCCGTTGTCGTGCACAAGCAGATTGGCCACCGCTTTTTCCTGTTCCGGCCACAACTCTCCTTTGAAATCCACACGTAATGCATCCCCACTGACGGTATCATCCGTCACCGAGACAGGAATATCCAAAGATTCAAACAATGCCATCACTTTTTCTATATACCCGCGCGGCAGTCCAATATATTGCGCATCCTCCGCGCCGCATGAAATCAAGCGAATGATATTGTGGATGGACATCCGACTGGCCTGTGCTTGGTAGAACGCAGGGTTGTGAAAGACCGCCATCCTCTTCAAATGACTCAACGCTTGCTCCGTCAATCCAGCTTTTTCGATATAGACCCGATTGGCAAGAGTGATTTTCACTAGATCCGGAAAATCTGCTCTTGTCAAAACAATCTGATTCTTCCGCCACGGTTTCATCACTTCGCTTGCCTCAGCGTTTTCGGAAAAATCTTCCGCCCCATTTTGCGTCTGCAGTTTCTTCAGGAGTGATGAGACAGCATCAGCCGGGATTCTCTTGATTCCTGCCAAATAAGCCCACTGATCCTCATAAGACTGGAACGACTCATCTATAAATTCGCTATTCCCATGCAGGCGCGCCGTTTTCTGCAGCGGCAAAGCAATCAGATTACCGAACCCACCTTTCGGAAGGCTGTCCTGATTCGGAAAGAGTCGATCAAAGGACGACATCTTGATTTCGTGCCTACGATTCATGGCCGCAGTCAACAGCGCAGTTCCCAATTCCCTGGCAGTCTTCGCAAGCACGGCATCCTCAAAGAAGAACCACACATGCGCCCCATTGCCGGATTGCGAACGTTCGATACTCACTGGGATTTCAAGTTCTTTGCATACATCCCGCAGCACTTCGGCATCCCTTTGCCATTCCCCTTTATCCAAGTCAATCGCCAAAAAATGACAAGTGTCATCCAGACAAATCGGAAATACCCCTGCAATCATTCCATCAAACCCACGCAAATGGTAATCGACAACCCGCTCATCAAATGGCGCATACTCCCCATCCCCCGGTTTACGTTCCCAAGGCTTAGATTTCATCGGGCCGTAAACCATCTTTCCTTGCTTCTTGTTGAAATACTTATGCGCGAACACATCCTCTCGACCTTTGAAAAGCGACATGAAAAGACGGATTTTTTCGGCAGGAGGAGAGAATTTATTGACAGAAGGGGTTGGCGATTGCGCTGAATCTAAATACGACTTTCCTAAAGCTTGGGTCGGAATGATGGCAGATTTGGATTCAAGATACTTAGTCGCACCCTCTTCTACTAAGGACACACCTGCATTTTTAAGAGTAGCTTCTAAAGATGCAATCCGATTTCTCAGGAGCTGGTTTTCTTCCAACAATTGTTGATACTTTTCGTAAAGGTTTTCTGGATTCATGGTTGTTTTCCAACTCCTAACCGTCCTTGTCGATGAAAAAACCGATTAAAAAGATTATCCTATAACATTTAATGTGTCTTTAACATGTTACTTACCTTTTATCGCGTTAAGAAGATGTATCACTGTAACCTCAATGCAGAGATATCTTTCTAAATCGTTCTAAATTTGGTGGATTTCCCACATCAGAAGTATACCAAAACTCTAAAGCCATCATTTAATTCTTGCAACAATCGTAGACCAAATCTCTTCAGCTACTGCATTTGGACTCATTATTTCTTCTGCGTTCATCAATCTCATGGTCATTTTTAGACCGAGTATCTTTTCTGCATTCGTCTCACAGCGTATCATTTCATTGAATGAATTATCCGAATGAGTAAATGTATTATCATAAGATAGATTTATTGAGGGTGTACTTCCTCCAAATGACGTACCTAACCATATCTTCAAAGTAAATCGTAAATTACCATCAACATACAATTTATACACATTCTTCTGATTTGTTATGATTTCCTTATCACATTCGAAATTTTGATTACTTTCGCCCGTCCTAGCGAGCAAATTATCCAAGGTTGAAATGATAGTATTGTAACTCTCATTCATATATTTATTTTTATCTCTATCTGTAATTTTCTTCAAATTTGGAACTAAATCCACTCTCTCATTCGAAACTGCTGGGTATACATTCAAATTACGTTGCAAGTGTCCTTGAATTTCCCTCCCTAGCAATTGAGGAGGTTGTCCCACATCAGGTAAATCTATCAAATTTTTGTTAAATATTCGATGAAGTAATTCTTTAAATTTTATTTGGTAATTCCCTGGAACTCTGAAATCAATATACATATAGTTTCCCAAATAGAACGGCACTGGTGAAGTTCCTCCTGTACTTTCGAGTAAAATAGGAATTACCCTATTTGGATTACTTTTTAAGACATTCATAATAAGCCGTGTTTCTACACCAACGCCACCTATCTGTGCATCTGCTTTCATAACATAATCGGGAGTAAACACCGTTATTATATAATCATTGTCTCTTACATTGTTAGCCATCATGGTATCCAAATGCACCAGACCTTTTTGCGTCTGGTTAATATCTAAATCTGCTAGCACTCCAGAATTTCTCAAGTCTGCTACTAACGCTAAGATCCACTCTTGATTTTCAGGATTATCCCAACTATAACTGAAAAATACTCTTGGTTGGCTATTCAATATATCATTCCTCCTACGGTACGATTACCTACAGTATCGCTTTTCTTCATTTTGCCGAAAGTGTTACTTTTTGATTTCATTTAATAACTCAGGAATATCATTATAATTATCAACCCAAATTATGTTAATTCCTAACTCGCTAAAGAAAGATTCTTGTAATTCTTCGTTTATTTTATTGAACGTAATGATTTTATCATTATCATTGTTCTCATTTATTGTAAAGCGTTTTAAAATAGCATAGTGAGTACAGTTTTCGTCAAAGTTTTTTTGTGATGAAATATCTAATAACCTACGTAAATTTGGATCTGTCATAGATAATCCAATGAATAAGCAAGTATTATTTGTCAAATAGTTTAATTGAGACATATTAGCCCAATTATAAGGCTCTAGTAAAAGTTTATGATACCCTTCTTCTGAAAATACCAGAAGAGATTTAGCTAAGTTTTCATAATCACCTTTATTTTGTGGTAAAAAGCCATGTACATGATAAATTCCTAGTTCATCTGAATTTGGCTTAACACCATCGCTATAAATGGAACGATACTTAACCCTCTGATTCTCTAAATGTTTCTCAATTAAATCATCAAAGTTATAATTTATTATAGCCTGTATCCCTGTTTTACCCCTATTTGGTACACATAGCTGTACAATTTCTTTAAGTAAATCTGAAGTTTTTTTGACCCTTTTGTACAAGATCTCTCTAACAATATTTTCAAGATTGTCTTCGAACCCTTGTCTGAGAAAGCGTATTTGTAATAGGGGAGAATACCCATTTTGGTTTTTTATTGAAGCTACTATATCATCCCTGTCAGCATCAGTAAGCTTAATATCTTTAGTATCCATTTCTTTGTTTATCAACGCAACAAATAATTCTGAAATTAATGCTTCCCAAGTTGATATATTAGCATCACGGGAAACTCCCGCACCTAGGAACAGCACTAAATTATCATTATGATATTCCCCACTTAATTGCTTTAAATACTTTTCTCTCTTCTCTGCATTAGTATGTATATCTCTTTTTATTCCCTCTGATATAGCGTCTTTAATGATATATTTACTTAAATTTTCATAAACATTTAAAAATAAATCAATGTTTCTTTTACAGATCTCCACCAATTTATCAATGTCCCAAATATCTAAATTAAAAGTTAGATTACTGTTATGCAAAATTGTTGATTTTATATTACCTGATGTTTCACCAACTAGTACGATTATTAAATTATCAATTCCCTCTCCTTGTATTGCAAACCTTCCAACCGTATGGTCTATAACTCTTCTGTAATTCATTCGATGCCTCACCATTTTTATATCAAATACAGTTCGTCCAACATAGTCATCCAATCCATCCGGAGCATAGATATCATATTCCGTGTGTGGGCCTTTATCTCCAACACGATGATTTACGAATACTTCTTTCCCCTGTCGCTCAATATAATCATATATAACTGTATTTACTAATTTTTCAATTGCAACAGCAGAGTACCGTATATTATTTTGTTCTGTATTAACAATCTCAAGAATCATTTTTTTGATGTCCATTGTTTCATCCCTTTTTACAAAATATTATATTATTATGTCAAACCATACTTCAACATTCAGCACATTAACAATTAAATCACTATGAAATCTTTATCTAAAAGAGGTAAATTGGTTCATCTGAACAATATTTTAGTTTTGTTCATCGAAAGAACTTGTTTAATTCGAATGATGTACATTAATCGTCTGACAATTTCGATATTCAAGTTTCTAGTTCCGCCACCTCATCGCATCGATGTGCGCTTGTTTGGTCTGGGCATCCGCCAGGGCATATCTGCCCAGTTTGTTGTAGATTTTATTGATTTCCCAGATGGTCAGCCGGTCCGCCAAGGAATTCAGGTCGTGCTCGATTTCTCTCGTCAGCACATTCCGGTTCATCACCTTCACTTCCGGTGAGCGGACGAACATTTTCTTAAACTCGCAGCGTTCACTGAAAATGATATAGGATCGGAACACTTCGCTGCCAATCTCCAGGTGTTTCTGCAGAATGTTGATGTGTTTCTTATTTTGCCAAATGGGATTGTAAAACCGGTACTTTTTCCCTCCTTTAAGCGATTGGGTCCAGTTACGGCTGTCTTCGTCGCCGAAAATCCACCCGCTATAATTCTTCGACTCGAACACATAGATGCCAGTTGCTGAAATCATAATCAGGTCGATTTCGGTGGTCGGGCCATCTCCTTTCAATCGGGAATTGATCATATACTGATGCTGGGTCTGTTCTCATACGAAGTGATTGAGGCTAGTTCACGTAAAACTTTGGATTCAATCACTTTAATCCTCTCTGTACTTGTCCACGATTTCAATAATCGCAGTTCCATATTTTTCGCACTTGACCTCCCCAAACCCGGATATTTTTCTGATATCGTCCAGATTTTGGGGGATGGCTGAAATCAGGGCATCCAACTGTGCATTGCTGTAAATATGATATGGCTTGATTCCCTCTATCTTACTGGTCTCATAGCGATATTGTTTCAAAGCACGATAAAGCGGTGTTTCCTCGACAGCAATTTCAACTTGAGCAACTTCTGTGGCTTGTTCTACACTATCTCCCTGAAAATATTTTTGTGCATAGTCGACGGTATTTTCCTTGTGCATACTCATGAAAAAGTCAGCTATCTGATACATCTCTTTTTCCGTCCATGCCAAATCTTTACTTTCCCTGATTTGTTTTTTGATGTGGGCAATCAGTTGGTCGCTGCGAATGATCTGGTCTTTGATTGCCTTGGTGGCGTACTTCACGTTTATGACGGTTTTGGGGTTTGCAAGGACGATCACAGACCGATAACTTTTTTTGAAATACTTTTCGAATGCAGTACGTGAAACGAAATTTTTTTGATTTGCTGATCCGATTCCTTTGATCATCTCCATATGCCGCACATTCTGCGTGATGGGGCTGTAGATGCCTTCCTTTTTGCGTTTTCCATTGAAGTCCAGTTCGCGGATGAATTCGCCCCGGCTGTTCACTTCCAGGTTGCCGAAAAGATTTTTGCATTCGACGATAAGACAAAACTTCGTGGTGATGATCAGGTAGTCGATCTGTACCGACAATCCCTCATGCTCGAGCCGCAGATCGTGCAGAACGATGATCGGCAGGTAGCTGTTGTTCAGCTCGAACGCGACGTTCTCCTCCCCGGCAATGCCGTACGCGAGCAACTTCATATCGCGCTCAATCTGCGGCTTCACCCGGTCCGGCGCGGTGGCATGAAGCTGCTGCAACCGCTCCAGCTGCTTCTTCGCATCGCTGTCGGCTTTATAAAAATCCGGTTTCTTCAACCCCACCGGCTTTTGCGTAACCAATTCTTTGAATGAATCAAAAACTCCCATTGTAATCCTCCAATCACTTTTGCGTTGTTTTATAATACGGATTCTTGACAAATTCGCTCAGGACTGAGCGAATTTGTCAAAGCGCCCGCCTGAGACAGCTGAATTTCCCATACAAATGCCCCCTGTCCTGCAAAAAGAATTCATTCTGAACAAAACGAAATACTTTGAAGAACAGAGGGCTGATCAGTTATGCTTTTCAACTTAATACAAACAATTATTATAATCTCAATTTTACTATACCCAAACAGATTAGACTACGATTAAAAGGAAATTTTTCCAATATTTGGGGTATTAAAAAAGATTCCATTAATATTGATTAATGGAATCTTCAATGATTTTGATAAAATAATCTTTTTCTGGCGCCTCATTTACATTGTAAAGCACTAAAGCATCGCGCACATATGCAGCTTTGTCTCTTAGTAGTTTTGAATTCAATGAAAATCCTTTTTAGGTAATATCCGCTTCTGCTTGATCAAGCAACGTTTGATCAGTAATACCAAGCTTATTTTTTAGTACATTGGTTTCTGGGATTAAATCGGAATCAATCATGTGCCACAACTAAATTTCTATATCGTTCAATCGTTTTTTCCAAAGCATCTGAAATTTCAATTTTGCCATCGACATATTGATCAACTAATTTCATCGTTTCATTCGTTGGTTCGGCAGCATCCAAGATGGAATAACTAAGTGCAATGTTGCGTAATTTCTCACGCTGAACAGTCGTTGTGTTCTTGACTGAATATTTGTAATTAGCCATAATATTCCTCCTATTCCTTCCAGTAAGTATATCATAAATGAAATTGCGTATAGAGGAAAATACCCAAAAAGATTATCACCTCCGACCACCGCGGCTTCGCCGGAGTTCAGCCTCCCCACAACGCACTCAACTCCGGCTAGCGTTTGCTAGTCGGAGTTGAGCTTGTTATGCGGGTGCTTAGCTTCGGTTGGAGTAGGCCTCGTCGGTGTTGGGATGCCACCGATTTAATTCTTTTATTTTTTTGCTGTAGACTACGCAATCAAAATCAATCATTAGCGAATTTCGATATGCACATCTTTCCCCAATCCCTTAGCGATTTTGATGAGGAAGTCTAACGACGGGTTGTAAGAGCCACTCTCGAGTCTGGAAATATTGGACTTTCTGGTTCCAGCTCTTTTAGCCAGCTCTTCTTGAGTCATCTTCATACTTTTTCTTGCTTCGATGATTTGTGAAATCAGCTCGTATCTTGGCTGCAGCTTGTCGTATTCCTCTTGAAATTCAGCATCTTCCATCATTTGCGCTTTAATGTCGTCAAACTTTACTCCTGCAGACTTTGTTTTAACATCCAATTTACTCATCACTGCACCTTCTTTCATAATCTTCTTTATACTTCCTTGCTCTCTCTATTTCTCTTGGCGGAGTCTTATTAGTTTTTTTCACAAAACCACGAAGCAAAACAAAGGTACTGCCAGTATAGAAAAAATAAAATACTCTGGAGATATCCGTTGAGAACTTTACTCGCAATTCATAAATCCCCTTATTTTCTTTCCCTTTTATCGATTTGGTATGAGGCTCTCTTAGGTCAGGTCCATGATCTTTCAATAGTTCAATTTCTCGGAAAGTCTTAGCTCTTAATTTGGGAGGTAAGGATTCGAGGAAATCTCGTACCGGTACTTCCCCATTCTCTTTTTGATAAAATTCAACATCATATGCCAAGCTATTCCCCCCAAGAATATTACTTCCTTCAGCTACATGTTATCATATACGATAACTTATTTCAATGATGATTTTGGATTATACAAGCGTATTCCAGAATGAGGATGATGAATAATTGACCACACTCATCATAAACATACGCAAACTAGCTACCGAAGATACAGTACTCTTTCCTAAAAGAAGAGATTCTCTGCCGGAGAAATCCACCCAAAAAGACTATCACCTCCGACCACAGCGGCTTCGCCGGAGTTCGGCCGGCCGCCACGCACGCTCCTCCGGCCAGCATGCGCTCACCGGAGTTGAGATCGTAGGCGCAGTCTGTCTTCCGACGAGCGCCCCGCTCGTCGGAGCACGGAGGCTCGGAAGGCAGCCACCTCCGATAATTCGTTCCAGCGCTAATTTTTTCATGACACTGTTGGTTCGGTTATTCTTTTTGGACTATTTTGCTCAAAATGGGAATCACGGCGGTAGAATTAGGTATAATCTCACAGGATCAGCACAAAATCCCAAAGACGCGTACCAAAATAGGTTCGTCGCCTGGGAGCGCAAGGGAGCCGTCTTCAAAGAAGGCACATCCCAGTTGCGATGAGGCATCGCCTTCGGTCACTGATGGTTTTAGGGCAATTGATTTTTTATGCACAGATGCAATCGAATAATCAACCGATTTCATTTATTTCAATCGGTGGAATTATTTAACTATAGGTTTCGGTCCAATTTAGTTTGACAGTTTGGTTTGCAGTGATCGGAAGGGGGAAAAAGGAATGGATAAGATGCAGGAGTTGTTAGATGATTTATATCTGGTATGTCAGCCAATCATGCTGTGTTCGCGTGCAAATGTTATCGATGGGTATGAAATTTTATTAAGATCCACAAAATTGCGGGCTTTCCCTGAAAAAATGTTTCTGTGGTTCATTGAAAAGGACGAACGTAATGCCAGGTTGATGGCTTATTATTTTAGGGAACTGAAAAAATTGGTGGACAAACACAGCAACACAAATCTGTCGCTGAATCTGCATCCACAACAGTTGCAGCACCCTTCGACTTGGGCATTTTTGGATAATATTTCCTCGATGAGAGAGAATGTCTCGATCGAATTAACTGAACATTGCTGCGAATTTGACCCGGCCGATGGAGCGGATGCCCTCCAAAACTATATCTCAAATCTGAAGAACAAAGGTTTTTCATTGGCGATCGATGATATAGGCAGTGGCCAAAACAACTTTGAATTGATATCAAAAAATGTTCAAAATATTCATACCATCAAAATTTCACTGCTGGATTTCAGAAACACCAACGAAGACAGCATGTTCTTTTTCTTGAATAACTGGCTTAACTTTTCCAATCGTTACAATCTTAAATTGGTTGTCGAAGGCGTTGAGTCGGAATGCATCAGCAACAAGCTTAAAAACCTGGGAATGGTTTATCAGCAAGGCTATTACCATGGAAAAGGCCAAGTTTTGTGCTGAACTTTCATCGTTAGCCCAATCCGGATGCGCCGGGTTGGGCTATTTTTTTGCGGCCGGAGCAGCCGGCCAAGCATGCTTGCGCTCTCTCCTCCGATGAGAGGCGCCGTCATCGTAGTTGGCGTATATTTCTGGGGCTTGTCCTCCGGGGAAGCTGCCCTCGCAGGAGGTGAGCTATCTGGCACAGGGCTGTTCTCCGATGAGTACCTTCCTCATGGGAGCTGACGCTCTCCTGCACTCCAATCCCACGCACCAAAAAAAATCCCCGATGAGTTCCGTTTCATCGGGGATCAACGAATCTTTTCTATTCTAACAAGATGATTCATGCTTATCCAATGTCCTATTATTCAGCTCTCTCAAAAATAATCATCAACAGCATAAATTCCTGGTTCAAAATGCTTGTGTATCAATTTTTCGGTCAGCGCATTGAAAGTGTAATGGGCGTCCAGCACCACAAATTTATCGTAGTTCTTCAGCAAGTTCAGGAAAGTTTCGTCGTCCATGATCAGATTCTCGACTGCATCCACATTCGGGGAATAGAGATAGTACTTTCCGACGTAACTGATCAGATAGTTTTCGACAGCCTCCTGATCCGCGCTTATCACCAAATAGCGATCGCCGTTCATCATCATCTGGTTTCCGCTAATTTCGGAGAATGCAGCCGGCACAGACTCCTCATAGAGTGTATTGTTGTATTTCATGCCGTTATTTTCCGATAGGAGCATGATCATCGCAAAGAACAGCAGGCCCAGACTGCTGTTCTGATAGACTTTCTTGTTTGTCAGACTTCTGAAGCTGCGGTGGTTCCTGTTTTTGACCGCTTGCTCGAACAGCGAGTAGTCAATCTCACGGGAAAGCACCATCATGGCGATCCCCAGCGAAAAGATGATGATGCTGGAGGCGTAGCGTTCAAATCCGGCCAAAACGAGTGCTTCCTCCGTGGGCATGGAAAATAAGAACATGAAATAGATCCCCGAATAATAAGCCGCGATAATCAGATCGACCAAAAGCGTACAGCGCAGTAGGCTGTTCTTCCTCCCGATCAAGAAGCGCATGATGAGATAAGCACTGATCATAATCAAATGGAACAGGATAATGCCCTGAAACGGGATAGTGGCAAGGTCGGTCAGCGCAGCCAAAAACTTTTCGGTTATCGCGGCAGTAACAGATGCATCTTTTTCCAAAAAAATCTGCTTATATCCGCTCAGACTCACAGCGTGCTTGGAACTGGAGAATTGTTCCCCGGCATGGCGCGCCCAAATAAGATACGGCGTCAGAGCACTGCCAAATACTGCCACTACGTTGACCGGAATATGCCAAACTTTTTTGAACCTGTTCCGGGAACCTATTACCGTATAGAGATAGTAGCCGCATAGCAGCACCACAAAGAAAACAGCACTGTTTTTGACGAGACTCAACACTGAAGCAATCAGAACAAAATATACGGATAACGCTTTGATGTTTTCGCGCATGCGATAGATACCGGCGATTCCGGCTAAAGTCAACAGCGGCAACAGAAAGTCCACCAACAAGTTGTTCATGCGGATGGAAATATTGAAATAGTTAAAAATCGCCAGCATGCTGAAATTCATCGCCACAACCAAGCCTCGGGACTCATCCCTGATAGGAGCCAGCAGCGAAATGACACAACTGAAAATAAGCAAGAATTGACCCATCAGCAGGACACCGTCATTGTAGCCAATCATCTTGGCCGCGTAATAAACAAAAAGCGAGCTGCCTGGAGGATACGAACCAAAACCGATGAGTGCATCCGATGCGCTGGGTAGTCTGGATTCTGTATAGAGAAACTTCACGATTGTCGCCCAGTGCGAAAAATTATCGTAATGCTCCAACTTCGTTTCCAGTAGCGTTGCTGCGAAAATCAGGAAATAAAACAGCAAGCCGATTGTAACCAAATGCAGGCCTGGATTGAACAGTTGCTTTTGCCTGAACTTCCGGTACGAAGCATAACCGGCGAGCAACCAACCTGTACCGGCGAGACCCGTTGTTGTCGGCGCAAGCAGGCCTGCGAAGGCTCCGAAATATAAAATGAGAATATTCAAACAACAGGCAGCGATCCAAGCGATTTTCGGATCGAGAGCGAGAGCCTGCTGCAGCAGCCACTTGAAGCCATAAATGGAAAGAATGAACAGCGCCGTGCGCAATAGAATCAAAATCATCGAACCCCTCCCACTTTGTTGCGCCATTTTTGCAGCAACGTCTCAAAGGCAGTGTCCTTCATCAACACAGCCAAATTCTCGATTCCAAAGGTGTACTCATCCTCATCATTTCGGGTGACATAGCTCAAATCGAACGGAACACCATCGATACAAACTTGAAAAGCGCCATTCTTGGAGAGATCCTGTTGGGAAGAGATGTAGAAATGCTTATAATTGAAGCGCCGGATCAAAAACTCCATTCCTGAAACGTCGATCTGCTCATTGACTTGGATAATCGGAAACTTGTTTGCAGAACTGCCTCTGTCTTCATGGACGCCGGACCTTCTGCTGAGGTTGTCGATGAAACGATCGAAGGAGTTCACCCAAGGATCACGGAATTGGGGCAGACTGCGGTTGAACCCATCATAGATGATCAACAAATATTGGATATACTCCTCAAAAGGGATCTCCTCCAATTCCACACCGTAAACCCAGCCATCCTGCTCCTCGTAAACCCGGACCACCTTACCGGTCAGGCGCGTTCTGTACTCATTTTTTTCAACCGTAAAATGCAGCACGGCTTCTTCGGGGAAATACAACGGATCTGCAGAAAAGAAAGACAAGCCCTGCTCCGAGTGATTTTTTGTCATCAGCCGATATTCTTGGCTGTCGTAGCTCACCAGAATAGGGTTTTCCGCCAAAAAGCGCTCCGATTTCCTATAGGCAGGCCTGCCCAAAAAGAACAGGACCGAAAAAGTGAGATTGAACAAGTGCGTCAACAACCAAAAAGTGATGACACTGCCGTAAAATATCTCCGAACCGTATTTTCCGTAATTGAACTTAACAATCCCAATCACGGTCAGCGACAACAGCAGCAGATGCGGAAGCATATACAGTATATCTTTCTTTGATTGCACAGCCGCTTTGTTGGTCACTTTGAAGCGCGTCTCCTTAATACCGATTGCCTGCAAGAAAACAGGCAGGATCATATAAGGGGCGAATATGGTTTCTTGGACCTCGCCCCATCGCTGCGTCCGGATGTCGCTGGAGAGATCCTGCATCGAAAGATGGATGAAATAATAGCTAGGCAACCAAAAAAGCAACAATGTCCAAAAATCGGTATCGACAACTTTCACATCGAAGACGGTAAAGAGGATTGGTGCCATTATATAGAGCAACCTTCGGAGAAAAGCCCACCAATACAAATAGCTGTTGAGGAAAACCAATTTCTGTCTAAAAGTAAGATTTTTGTTCGTAAGAATGCGCAGATTATGCACACTTTGAACGACGCCCCGTCCCCAGCGGATGCGCTGCCTGATTGCGCTTGGGATATCGATTGGCGTCAAGCCGCTTGCCAACGGTTCGGTTGTGGAAATGTTCCGATATCCCTCCGCATTGATTCTTGCCCCCAGTTCAAAATCCTCCGTGATCGTGTCTGTAGGAAAACCGCCAGCCTCATCGATTGCTCTCCGCAGAATCAGCGTATTGGATCCGGTATAGATAGCGGCGTCCTGAGCAGTGTTGAGGACATTTACTTCCCTCGAGAAAAAATCCTGTTCATTCGGAAGCGAGGTCTCGGAAAAGAGATTGAATTGGAACAGATCGGCATTATAGAAACTCTGAGGCGTCTGGATCAATCCTAACCGCTTTTGCTTATCCGAATCTGCATTTCGCACCCAATCATCCACAAAATAAGGCACCGTCTCCAACAAAAAGTCGGAGTACGGGATCATATCTGCATCAAAAGTAGCAATCAGCGGCGATTGCGTGTACTTCAAAGCATTGTTCAAATTGCCGGACTTAGCATGTTTATTGCCTTCCAGCCCGATATACCCGACCGAAAACTGGTTCGCGAGCGCAGCAACCTCGATGCGGTTCGCGTCATCCGCGATATAGATGTGGACTTTAGATTTATCCGGATACGCCATGTTCACTGCTGCATTCACGGTCTTCAGTAATAACGAGACCTCTTCGTTATGAGTAGCGATGAAGACATCGACATCAGGAAATAGTTCCGGCGAAACATCCGGCTTACTGATTTCTTTGGAACTGTTCTTGCTCCAGATCAGGATCACGGCGGTAAAATTGGACAATATCTCACTGAGCCACAGCAGGATCCCGAACACCAGCGCAAAAATGGATCCATCCCAGGGGAGCGTGTAGAGGCCTCTCCAGACAAGATAAATTACGGTAAGAATAAATGCTGAAAAATATAGAATTTTCTTTTTAAGTTGCATGCTTGTCACCTCGTGAAGATAAAGTTCTTCTGGATATAATAACTGAAAAAAAACAAAAGCCCATCCACCATTATTTTTATCGGAACGGTATCAAAGCGCGGAAAAAGCAGATGTCCGAAGTACACCAGATTGGTGGACAACAAAATTTGAATGAGCACCAACGCGAAATACTTCAGAAAGCTACTGCGACCTGAAGTATTTGAGAAAACCACATTCCTGTTCACAAAATAGTTGAACAGGGAGGACACTCCCCTGGCACCGAGTGAAGACACACCGATTGAATAAAGGCTGACAGCCTTCAACAGGCGAAGTATGAGCGCGTAGACAGCCACATCCAGCAGGAAGGCAGCGATGGACGACAATAAATATTTGAAGAAAACAGCATAGATAGCGATCGAATCGGCGATGACCCGGAAATGCGAAGACGCATTTTCGTCGAGATAGATCGTTGAAATTTCTTGGGAATAGATTTTCCAATCATTCCGCTTCGTTTCGAGCAACATTTGAGTCTCATATTCGAAACGATCGCCTGGAATTTCAAGTAGTCTTTCCATGAAAAGAGCCGGAATGACCCGCAGGCCGGTTTGTGTATCCTTGATGTCGATGCCTGTCATCAGCCGCATCACTTTACGTGTCAAGAGATTCCCGAATTTGCTGCGCAATGGGATATTCTGACTGAAGTCCCTGACCCCAAGAACCAGAGCATTTTCGTGGACTTCCGCTGCCTGGATGCACTTGATCATATCATCCGGTGTGTGCTGCCCATCCGAATCGATGGTCACAATGTACTCTGCCTTTTTACTTTCGGACAAGATATGACGGATAGCAGTTTTTATTGCAGCCCCTTTGCCTTTGTTCATCTCATGGCGGAGCACCTCACAATCGTACTCCTTTTCAGCTGCCTCAAATAAGGCTTGATATCCGTCGCCGCTTCCATCATCCACTATAACAATTGGCCAATTATGTCCACGTTTCCGGATGGAAGAAAGCAGATCCAGCAATTTTGTGTCCGGTTCCAATGAAGGAATCACAATCACTATATTTTCCATAATAAGTCCTTTCAAGTTATTTCGTTAGTTTAGAATCCATACTTAAACACGTACAAATTGACTGCCAACAATCGGCTGACGATCAGGTTAAACTGGGCAGACTCACTATTCCTGGCAAAAAGATGCTTGAGCCGCTTGCTCCCCTAACCATATACTTAGCAGGAAAAAAACAAGAGCACCCTGAAATCATACCTGATCCGAAATCAGCATTATCCGGTTCATTATAACCCAATGTATTCAGTACACATATCATCACAAACTAATGAAAACTATTACATATCAAAAAAATACAATATTGTATTCAGAACAAATGTACGAGTGATATTTTAACCCACTATATTGACTTCCCTGTTTTTTTCATATTCCAGAGGATTCCTCCGCCGTGAACCTATAGTCCGGTTAAACAGGACTATTCTTCGATGAGCACCCTTCTCGTCAGAGCTGATATTCTCCTCCGGGCAGGGGCTTCCCCGCCGGAGGAGAACATCCAAAAAGATGATCACCTCCGATCACCGCGGCTTCGCCGAAGTTGGGCTGCCGAAAAAAAGCCCTCCTCCGGCCAACATTCGCTCCCCGGAGTTGAGTTCGCAGGCACGAACCACTCCTCCGATGAGCACCCTTCTCATCGGAGCTGATATTTTCCTCCGGGCAGGGACTTCCCCGCCGGAGGAGAACATCCAAAAAGATGATTACCTCCGACCACTGCGGCTTCGCCGGAGTTGGGCTGCCGAAAAAAAGCCTTCCTCCGGCCAGCATTCGCTTGTCGTAGTTGAGCTACCCGGCGCAAACCTGTCCTCCGGCGAGCACCCGCCTCGTCGGAGCTGACATTTTCCTCCGAGCAGGGACTTCCCCGCCGGAGGAGAACATCCAAAAAGATGATTACCTCCGACCACTGCGGCTTCGCCGGAGTTGGGCTGCCGAAAAAAAGCCCTCCTCCGGCCAACATTCGCTCCCCGGAGTTGACATTTTCCTCCGGGCAGGGGCTTCCTCGCCGTAGGAGAACATCCGAAAAGATCATTACCTCCGACCACCGCGGCTTCGCCGGAGTTCGGCCGCCCGCAACACATCCACCTCCGGCCAGCATTCGCTCGTCGGAGTTGAGCTACCCGGCGCAAGCCTGTCCTCCGGCGAACACCCGCCTGGTCGGAGGAGACCACCTCCAGTAATACGAAGAAGCTCCCCGGCGCATTTCGCCGGGGAGCTTCTTCTATATTAAAATGCAACTGACTTATCGATAAACCGTCTACTCACAATTGTTGAAACAACCAGCATTGCGCTGGTTAGCGCGAGGGTCAGTCCTGTTATCTGCAGCGAATTGAGGTTTGCCACGCTGGCCATAAAGTCGGAGCCCGCTATCCCATCGATCACACCCGTCTTTTCGATCAGGATGATGCCGATTGCCAGGGTCCCCATGATTGCGAAAATGAACACTCGGGCTTTTTCGGTTCCGTAGCGCAGGTAAAGCGGCGTGATGATGGAACCGTAGAAACACCCGAAAAAGAAACTATAGAGTGCGCTATACAGCAAGTCTTGCCCGCTCGTCTGCAGTTCAGGATCGAATTGCATCATCAGGAAAATCAAGACGAACGACAGCCCCACCGCAACCAGCGAAGACACCAAGACCAACAGCAGTTTTTGGATCACGTAATCCTTTTTGCGCGTCGGCAAGGTGAACAGATAGAGGAAGCCGTGATTTTCCTGATCATAGAAGATCGTCGAAGCCGAGGTCGTGACGAAGAAGAACGCCATCATAATAAATATCACCGGCACGGATTTGATCGTATAGGCGTTGAACGCGGCGATCAGTACGAACATCAGGAACGTTTTCAGCTGTTTCTGCAACAGCAGCAAGTCTTTTACCCAGAGGCCTCTCATAGTCGGTCACCATCCATTATCATCAGCATTATTTGGTCGATCGTCGGTTTTTCCACAACCAACTTGGGGTAATTCTCCATGTAGAACAGCCGCTGGTCCGTCAGCAAGTCGTAGCCGTAGTTGGTCCGCTTCCGATACAAAAGGAAGTTGCGGTCGAGTTGCCCCATCGCTTCTTCATCCACCTTCAGGACGCCGTAAGCATCGAGCAGGCGGTCGGTCTCCTCGTGCAGGAGGACTTTGCCGGCCTTCAGGTAGTAGATGTCGTCGCAGAGTTTCTCCAGATCGCTCGAGATGTGCGAGCTGATCAGGATGCTGCAGCGCGGGTGGGCGACGAGGTAGTCCTGCAACATGTCCAAAATTTCATAACGCGCGCTGATGTCGAGGCCGCTCGTGGGTTCGTCCAGAATCAGCAGCTGCGCCCCGTGCGACAGCGCCGTCAGCGTCTTCAGCTTGGCCTTCATCCCTGTCGAGAATTCCTTGAGTTTCTGATTCTTGGGCAGGTGGAAATCAGCACATTTGCGCAGGAAATAGCTTTCGTCGAATTTTCGGTAAAAACTTTTCAACAGCCGATTGACGTCCTTTATGGTATAGATATCGTTAAAAAAGGATTCCGCCAACACGGTGCCGATGCTTTCGCGGTCCGCCAGCGACAACTCGGCGATGTCCTGCCCGTTGATTTTGGCGCTGCCCGATGCGATCGGGACCAGGCCCAACAGCGCTTTGAAAAGCGTCGTTTTACCGGCGCCGTTTTCCCCGACAATCCCGGTGATCGTGCCCTCGCCCACCTCCAATGAACAATCCAACTCGAAACTCGGATACGTCACGACGGCGTTTTCCATTACAATCATCCCAATTCCTCCTCCAGAATCATCGCGACCAGTTCCGCCAGCTCGGCTTTGGAGATGCCGGCCTGCCGCGCTTTTTTGATTACTTGCTCCAACTCTTGCTGCGTGCTGTACAGCAGATTTTCCCTTTTCGCGTGCTTGTTCACCGACAGCACAAAGCTGCCTTTGCCGTGGACGGTCGCGATGAACCCCTCCTGCTCCAGCAGATCGTAGGCCTTCTTGACGGTGAGAGCGCTGGCCTTGATCTCCTTCGCCAGCACCCGCACCGAAGGCAGAGGCTCGTTCTCCCGCAAACTTTCTTCCAATATCAATGACTTGATCTGATTCACCAATTGCTCGTAGATCGGTACCATCGAATTGTGCTGAATGATAATTTTCATTGTAAACGACCTCCCCTCCCTTTCGATAAACAGTATATAACAGTGGTTAACAGATGTAAAGGAGGAGATGAAAAAAACTCTCTCCTCCGGTTAGGGGCTTCCTTGCCGGAGGATGACATCCAAAAAGACTATCACCTCCGACCACCGCGGCTTCGCCGGACTTCGGCTGCCGGGAAATCAACGTCCTCCGGCGAACATTCGCTCGCCGGAAGTGAGATCGCTGGCACAATACTCTTCTCCGGCAAGGATTCTCCTCCGGTTAGGGGCTTCTCTGCCGGAGGAGAACATCCAAAAAGATCAGCACCTCCGACCACATCGGCTTCGCCGGAGTTCGGCTGCCAGGAAATCGACGTCCTCCGGCGAACAATTTCTCGCCGGAACTGAGATCGCTGGCACAACGCTCTTCTCCCGCAAGGATTTTCCTCCGGTTAGGGGTTTCCCTGCCGGAGGAGAACATCCGAAAAGACGATCACCTCCGACCACCGCGGCTTCGCCGGAGTTCCGCCTCCATCCGCGCGCTCTCCTCCGGCGAACATTCGCTCGCAGGAGTTGACCTCGCCGGCGCAGTCTGTCTTCCGATGAGCGCCCTTCTCGTCGGAGCTGGCAGTTTCCTCCTATAAAGGACTTCCCTGCCGGAGGAGAACATCCAAAAAGACGATCACCTCCGACCACCGCGGCTTCGCCGGAGTTCGGCCGCCGAAAAAAAGCTCACCTCCGGCCAGCTTGCGCTAGTCGGAGGTGAGCTTTTTTATGCGTATTGTCTTCCGATGAGCACCCTGCTCATCGGAGCTGACGACGCCCGCAGCTACCTAAATCATCCAGCCAACCCACTATAATTCATCGCCACCGCAACAAACATCTGCACCCCGATAAGGAAACTCTCCTCATCCAGCGCGAATTTCGGATGGTGATGCGGGTAGTCGTAGCCTTTTTCGGCATTTCCTGCACCTATCCAAATATAGGTGGCCGGTACGATGTCGGAGAATGCGGAGAAATCTTCTCCGCCGAGCATCGGCGGCAACTGCGTAATTTTTCCGGGGAACAGTTCCTCGGCGATAGCCTGGACGATCTGCGTCGTCGCTTCATTGTTGTACACGGCGCTGTAGCCGTACAGGTAGTCCAGCTTATAGGTCGCACCGTAGGCATCGCAAGTGGCCTTGGCGACACGCTCGATCTCCTCCGCGATCATCAGCCGGTCGCCTTTATCGTTCGTGCGCACACTGCCGGCCAGGAAAGCCGTGTCGGGAATGACGTTCAGGGCGTTGGGAGATCCCGCCTGGAAAACCGTATTCGAGATGACTCCTGCATGCATGGGATCCATTTTCCGGGAAATGATCGTCTGGATCTTCGCGAGAATCTGGCTGCCGATGATGATCGGATCGATGCTTGTATGCGGAAAGGCTGCATGACCCCCTTTCCCATAGATCGTCAACTCGTACAGATCGGAATTGCCGGAGTTCGGGCCCGGCTTGATGTCGATCATCCCCAAAGACATCGTCGAGAACAGATGGTGGCCATAGATGAAATCGAAGTCATCGAACAGACCGGTGGCAACCATCTCTTTGGCGCCGCCGGGAGGGGTTTCTTCGGCATGCTGGAAAATGCTGTAGACCTCGCCGGCCAATTCGTCGGCATGTTCGGCCAAAAATTGGGTCGCGACCATCAGAATCGCGGTGTGGCCGTCGTGTCCGCAGGCATGCATCTTGCCGTCCACCTCAGACCGGAATTCGAGTTCGTCCCGCTGCTCCTGGACCGGCAGCGCATCGATGTCGGCGCGCAAGCCGATTTTCTTGCCGGGCTTGGCCCCGGTTATTTTCACCAACACGGATGTCGCAGTCGGCCGGGTCACCTCGACGTTCGCCAGCTTCGACATTTCATCATAGATGAATTGGCTCGTCTCGTACTCCTGGAACGACAATTCCGGATGCTGATGCAGATGACGGCGGTAGGCGATGACCTGCTCCTTGCGGGCGGCAAGCTCCTCCAGCCATTCTTTCTTCAATAGATTCTCCATAGTGATCTCCTTTCCGAATGAAACAAAACTTAACAGGCAGGCAGCCTATCCCTGCAAAAATACCGGGCTGTCCGGTCCCAGCGGCAAGCCCAACAAGTACCAGCCGATCAGGATGATTGTCCAGATGATGCCGACCCCGACCGAGTACGGCAGCGTGTTGGCCATCAAGGTCCCGATGCCGGCTTTTTTGTCGTAGCGCTGGATCGTCGCCAACAGGATCGGCATATAGGCGATCATCGGCGTCAAGGAATTGGTGATCGAATCGCCGATCCGGTAAGCCATCTGCGTGAACGCCGGATGGAAATCCAACAGCATGAACATCGGCACAAAGATCGGCGCCAACAACGCCCATTTGGAACTGGCGCTGCCGATGAACAGGTTGATGAACGACGTCAACAGTATAAAACCAACGATCAGCACGATGCCGTTCGCGTTCTGCAGCATTTCCGCGCCTTTGACGGCGATGACGGTGCCGAGGTTGCTCCAGGCGAAGAAGGCCATCATCTGAGCGGCAAAAAAGACGATGACGATGAAATTGCCCATCGATGACATCGATTTCGTCAGCATTTTCGAAAAATCATGCGAATTTTTGATTGAGCCGGCTTTCCAGCCGTAGACCAAACCAGGCACAAAGAACACAAGCGTGATGATGATCCCGACGCCACTCATCAGCGGCGAAGCGTTCACCAGGCTGCCCGTTTCGGCATTGCGCAAAAGCCCGTTTGCCGGCACACTCCCCAGCAGCAACAGCGCCAGGAAAGCGAAGAAGCTCCCGTTTGCCCATTTCAGCGCCGTCTTCTCGACAGCGGAAATCTCTTTTTTCGTAACTTCAAGCGTACCCTCTTCCGGCACATATTCGCCCAACTGAGGGAAGGTGAATTTTTTCAAAATCCAATAGATGACCACCAGCAGCACCGGTGTCGAAAAAGCGATGAAATAATAGTTCATCAAGACGTTCAGTTGCAGATTCGGATCGATCAGCGCGGCTGCCGGCTCAGTAAAGGCGAACACCAGCGCGTCCGACATCCCCGGAATCAGGTTGGCCGCAAACGCGCCAAGCGGGGCAACGTAGCCCACGATCGCACCGGCAACCGGATGCAGCCCCATCTTCAGGAAGATCATGGCAGCGAGCGGCGGCATCACGATCGGCGCCGCATCCCCGGCAACATTGCCCAGGATCCCCACAAAGATGATCATCCAGATGACCGTCTGTTTCGGCGCTTTTTCCACCAACGACGTCAGCAGCACTTCAAAATAGCCCGACTGTTCGGCCAAGCCGATCCCCAGCATGACCACCAAAACCAGTCCCAAGGCAGGGAATGCCTTGAAATTATTGACGGCTTCCACAAGGATCCGCACCAGGCTTTCCTTGTTCAAGAGATTCTCCACCCGGATCAGCTCCTGCGTCGCCGGGCTGAGCACTTCCACGCCCATCGCCGAAAAAATCCACGAAGCGGCCAAAATCACACCACTCAAAATCACGAAGATGATGACCGGATCCGGCATCTTATTCCCGCTCCGCTCAATCCAACTCAAAAACCTGCTCACCCAACCAACCTTCTTTTCCTCACTCAATGCAATTCCTCCCAATAATATCTACATATTTTCGTAAATTTACTTATTTTATTATGAGAGTATAGCATATTTCCTCTTCAAATTGTCATTTTGCCTGGTGAAAAAATGACCGCCCTTTTTCATTTGTACGATTTCTTTCACAAATAGTAAGGAGTTGATCACGACTGAACCTTTCCCAGCCGGCGTTGCTGCGGTGAGGGGGTTGTCTGCCGGAGGAGAAGTTTGAAAAACAGCAGTACCTCCGGTGAGGGGGTTTAGATGCCATTAATTTCATAATAACTGTAGGTCATATAATAAGAAAGATGCGTCTTAATTATGAATACAGATTTTTAGTCATTATTTATTTTAATTTTTTAGATTTTATTGCTTCCATTGCTACACCGAAAGCAACCCCCAAAGCTATTCCAAGCCCTATGTTTTTAAATGCTGCCCCAAAAGCTACACCTAATGCAATACCCACAGCAATATAAGATGTTCCTTTAGTTTTCTTTTCGTTATCCTTTAAGTCATCTTTATGATTATTATTCTCATCACCCATATTAATCCCTCCTCAAAACTATAATTATTCTTACTTCGTATTTTTCTACTTATATGCAATTAACTTTAGCCTATTACATTTACTATACCATAGGGAATTGAACTACCCCCACCTACGCTATCGCTTAGAGGTGGGGGATTCTTAGGAACATCACTCTATCGAGCGATTATTGACTAAGCTACCCCCGTAGCTTCCTACGGTTAGAAGCCTCAAGGCTTCATGTTTTAGATTGATGCTTGCGTTCAGATCCCGGTCATGGTGAGCATTACATTGCGGGCAATCCCAGTCCCGGACGGCGAGATTCTTTGGTAGCCACAGCACGAACAGAGTTGACTGGAAGGGAAGTTCCGGGCAACGGCGACGACTTGCTTGCCGTACCATTTCGCTTTGTATTCCAGCATCGTCTGGAACTGCGCCCATGACGCTTCCGCTATTCCTTTGGAAAGCTTTTTGTTCTTCAGCATGCCGGACACCTGCAGATCTTCGATGCCGATGACGTCGTGGTTTTTGACGATTTCAGTCGAAATCTTTTGCAGGTAATCGGTTCTTGCGTTACTGATTCGTTCATGGATTTTTGCGACTTTGACGCGCTGTTTCTGGTAATTTTTCGATTCGGACAGTTTTTGCCCATCCTTTTTGGCCTGCCTTGCTCGCCGGGAAAGAATTTTTTGTTCCTTAGCGAGCTTTCGCTCCAGTTTGTGGAAAAACCGCGGGTTCTATAGACTGACTCGTCTGAAACGACGGCAAAATCCTTCAATCCGACATCGATACCGCAAGCGGAACCCGTTTTCGGCAATAAGTCACTATCGGTTTCGACCAAAATGGAAACATAGTAGTTGCCCGAAGGGTTTCGTCGGATGGTCGCGCTCATAATTCTTCCGTCCACTTCTTTGGACTTGGCGAATTTGACCAGCCCCAACTTGGGCAGCTTCAATTTGTTCCCCACTACAGCGATATTTCCATTTGTCTGCTTGGTCGTGTAGGACTGGACCGGGTTTCGTTTGCTCTTGAAACGCGGTGTCTTGTTCTGCTTTTTGAAAAAACGATTGAAAGAGTCGCTGAGGTTCCGCAGAGCTGACTGCAGAGCGATGCTATCGACTTCTTGCAGCCAAAGCGTCTCCGATTCTTTTTTCAGCAACGTTAACTTGGCCGAGCAGGCAGAGTAATTCAAACCCGCTCCCGTCTCCTCATAGGTTTTGTTCTATTCGGACAGGAAGCGATTGAACACGAAACGCGAACAGCCGATAGTCTTCCCAATCAGGATTTGTTGCTCCTGATTGGGGTAGATTCGGAACTTATAGTTTTTGTAGATCCTCACTGTCATTCGCCTCCTTATACCACACATTATACGCGAACGTACGTTCTTTGTCGAATGGGATATCCATCGTTAACGGCAAGAATTTTTCGAAATCAAAACCACCCGTGTGAACGGGTGGTTTGCTCTGCGGCTGAAAGCCTTTGTTACTAACCAACCCCTAAAGGGGCTCTGAATGGTTCGCCAATTGTACTACTACCACGGGCTAGACCTAAAGGTCTGGCTCTTATTTTTTCTTTTTACTCTTACGAACTTCTTCGCCTGTAAATGGATCCGTGTACTCTAATAGGCTTAATTGTTCTGCGACTATATCATCTTGAATTTGGTTGCGTATATATTCTTGAATTGCCTTCTTGTTTCTCCCGACTGTATCGACATAATATCCTGTACACCAGAATTTGCGATTCCCATAGCGATATTTCAGGTTGGAGTGCCTATCAAATATCATGAGGCTACTTTTACCTTTTAGATAGCCGACAAACGATGAGACACTTATCTTGGGCGGTATGCTTACCAACATGTGTATATGATCCACACAAGCAGTGGCTTCGATTATTTCTACACCTTTTCTTTCGCATAACTGCCTTAGTATGACTCCTATATCTTGTTTTATCTTTCCGTAGATTGCTTGCCTCCGGTATTTGGGCGCAAAAACTATGTGATACTTACAATTCCAAGTGGTATGTGCTAAACTATTTTTGTCTTGAGACATATAAAGAATCCTCCTAAGTCATGAATATTGGTTGGCGAACCAAATATATTCTAGCACTTAGCGAGGATTTTTTAATACACCGCTGGAAGCTCTCCGGAACCATGGGCCTAGCCCATGGTTTTCATTTATCCAAAAAAATAGGCTGACGCCTACCGCCATTCATCTCCCGCCTAGTCATTAGTCAATGGCAGCCGTGTATACCCTCAAATCATTTTTGACACCTCATTATTTTTGTCCGAAAAAGTGTTGACATTCCAAGTTGACCTCCCCGACAGCACCACTACTTCCGACGAGCACCCCGCTCATCGGAGCTGACGGTGTCCTCCGGTTAGGGGCTTCCCTGCCGGAGGACACCATCCAAAAAGATCATCACCTCCGACCACCGCGGCTTCGCCGGAGTTCGGACATCCTCCACGCTCTCTCCTCCGGCGAACATTCGCTCGCAGGAGCTGAGCTCGCGGGCGCAGTCTGTCTTCCGATGAGCACCCCGCTCATCGGAGCTGACGACCACCTCCTGTAAGGGGCTTCCCTGCCGGAGGAAAACATCCAAAAAGATCATCACCTCCGACCACCGCGGCTTCGCCGGAGTTCGGACATCCTCCACGCGCTCTCCTCCGGCGAACATTCGCTCGCAGGAGTTGAACTCGCCGGCGCAGTCTGTCTTCCGATGAGCGGGGTGCTCATCGGAGCTGACGACCGCCTCCGGAAGCGCTCCCTTGATTCTTATACTATCCCACAACAAGTTTTCCGTAAATAATATCTCGCTACCACATTAATGTGGTAATACGAACAATCGCTTATGCCATCATGTTCCTGCGGTTAAAGTAGATCCCGTCCGAGCTGCCGATTACCTCCTGGAAGGAGCCTTTCTGCCGGAGGAAAACATCCGAAAAGACGATTACCTCCGACCAACGCGGCTTCGCCGGAGTTCGGCCCTCCGAAAAACAGCATCCTCCGGCCAGCATTCGCTCTCCGGAGTTGAGCTAGCCGGCACCACAACAACTCCGATAAGCACCCTACTCACCGGAACTGGCATTTTCCTCCGGTAAGGGGCTTCCCTGCCGGAGGAGAACATCCAAAAAGATCATCACCTCCGACCAACGCGGCTTCTCCGGAGTTCGGTTGTCCACCACGCACTCTCCTCTGGCCAGCATTCGCTCCCCGGAGTTGAACTTCCCGGCACCACAGCAACTCCGATAAGCACCCTACTCATCGGAGCTGACGCTTTCCTCCGGGCAGCAGTCCTTCCGCCGGAGGAAAAGATCCAAAAAGATGATTACCTCCGACCAACGCGGCTTCGCCGGAGTTCGGCCGCCCGCCATGAATCCTCCTCCGGCCAGCATTCTCTCCCCGGAGTTGAGCTAGCAGGCACCATCACCACTTCCGACGAGCGCTAGCTCCGTCGGAGCTGACGTGTATATAACAAAGCACACCCTCAACCGGCATTGTTGCTGGTTGAGGGTGTGCTTGTTCTACAAATAATTCCTAAATCATAACTTATACATTCTCATTTGCGAAGGCGATGACTTCGTCACGAAGGTCGTTATGGCTCAAGCCATCGAGTGATTCGACGAATTTCAAGACTTCTTGACGGTCATACGTTGTGGCTTTTCCAACAAATATTTTTTCGAATACTTGATTATCGGCCAATTGACCATCAACCAGCAGTTCCTCATAGAGCTTTTCACCGGGGCGGATGCCGGATTCCACGATCGGAATCTCCGCTTCCGTGTAGCCCGATAACTTGATCATTTTGCGGGCCAGATCAGAAATTTTGACCGGTTCACCCATATCCAGGATGAAAATTTCGCCGCCTTTGGCCAGAACGCCCGCCTGCAGGACCAGTCGGCTTGCTTCCGGGATCGTCATGAAATAGCGGATCATGCGCATATCGGTCACTGTGACCGGACCCCCTTTTTCAATCTGTTCTTTGAAGACAGGGATGACGCTGCCGCGGCTTCCCAAGACATTGCCGAAACGAACGGCTGCGAATCTCGTTTTGCCCGGTTCGTTCAAGGAAGTGACCAGCATTTCCGCGATGCGTTTCGTCGAACCCATGACGTTTGTCGGACGGACCGCTTTATCGGTGGAGATCATCACGAAACTCTTCACACCGGCCGCTTTGGCGGCTTCGGCCATATTTTTCGATCCGTAGACGTTATTTTTGATCGCTTCCATCGGATTGTATTCCATCAATGGCACATGCTTGTGGGCCGCTGCGTGGAATACATGATCGGGTTTATAAGTTTCCATCACTTGGAAAATACGTTCACGATCTTGGATATCCGCGATGACCGGAATGATATCGATCGTGCGTCCGTAAAGGTTGCGCAATTCTTTATCGATCAAGTAGATCGAATTTTCACCGTGTCCCAGCAAAATCAATTTTTTCGGTCCGAATTTTGCGATTTGGCGGCAGATTTCCGATCCGATCGAACCACCTGCGCCACTTACCAAGACCACTTCATTTTCCAACTGCTCGGCAATTTTGGTGCGATCCAGTTGCACTTCTTCGCGTCCCAGCAAATCGACCACATCGATGTTGCGGAGGCGGCTGACGGTCAGTTTGCCCTTCAGCACATCTTCGATACGTGGCATCTGATTCACTTTCACATTTGCCCGGTTACAATACTCCAAGATGCTTTCCAATTCTTGCGGCTTCAGGGATGGGATGGCGATCGTCACCTGATCGACGGCAAACTCCTTCACCAATGCAGGAATGTCTTCTTTCGTGCCGACTACCGGGATGTCGAACAAGCGCGAATTCGCCTTGTTCCTGTCGCCGTCGACAATGCCGACGATTTCGATTTCACTCGGCTGGCGCAGGATGCTGTCGACGAAGATACTGCCCCCCGCACCGGCACCGACTACCAACGTACGGACCGTCTTGTCGATCGGCACATTGTTCTTTTTAAGCTTGCCATCATTCCATTCATGATAGAACCGCCAGAACACACGCGATCCGGGCAAGAACACCAAACTGAACATGTACATCAGAAAAATGTAGCGAAAACTGACACCTTTGATGAAAAATAACGTAATGAGTGCCGAAATCGCATAGGATACCGTCATCAAAATCGTCGACTTCCCGACTTCATAGATGCTCGTGTAGCGGACGATCCTCGCGAATAAGTGACTGCGCAGCCCGAGCAGAATGTAACTGCCGATGCAGATGCTCACCATGACGTAAAAGAACGTATTCGGCGGTGCAATATAAGTCTGGATCAACCAGTAAGCCAATAGAGCAGATACGAAAATGAAAAATGAATCCAGTAAAATTAAAACCATTGCCTTTTGTTTGCGTGATAAATTAAGCGACATATCTCAGTACTCCTCCTAAAAAACTTCCTTGACGCTTGCTGTCTTCTTACAACATCTCAACTTTATGTCCAAATCTACGGGAACCTGAGCAAAAAGCTGTCCCCATCGAGAAAAATTTTTGCCTTTGTTCGGAAAGCGGCCACTTTCCCAAAGCCAAAATCCGCTTCGGACCGGGCAGATGCGCCTTCTGAAAACCGGATTGAACGATGGAAATCCAACAGTGAATAAAATTTCCTTAACATATCATATTGTACTATATCATTCTTGAAATAACTATAATAATTTTTCTGAAATTCAGAATTAGCTGTGCCGAAAAATCTTCTCTGTCGATCCATGTGGAAAAACACGCTGCCATCCGCATTGATGAATAAAATGCGGATGGCAGCGTGTTTTCGTTCGGTTTTTGCGCCGGAGAAGAGGATCCCGAGCGGGTTGTCTCCTCCGGTAAGGCGGGCCTCGCCGTAGTTGGGCCACGGGAAAATGACCGTGCTCCGGCAAGCACATTTTCACAGGAGCTAGGCTACCTGGCACGAAATGTGCTCCGATGAGCAGAGCGTTCATCGGAGCTGGGCACACCTTCGGCGTTATAATTCGCGCATAATGTCTTTAAGCGAATCCTGGTATACATCCAGATTTTCTCTTATGATATTGTCCGCAATCAGATCGCTGATTGCGTGCATATCGATGCGCGCCAGGTCGGATTCCTTGATCGAAACAGCGACGCCACGGCGCTTCAGTTCTTCGATGTTTTCGGTATCCTCCAATACGCCTTGCCTATCGATCAGCACCAGATTCCTTTTGGAAAGCAAAGCTTCGGATATGGTGCCCCAGCCTGCTTTGGCGATGACGATGTCGCTGGCGGCGAGGTAGTTGTGGGTATCGAAGGTTTCGACGGGGAGTTGGACGACGGTGGCGTTTCCGGTTGCGGTGATATTGATGCCGCTGGTTGTGAAGATGGTGCCGTCGTAGTTGTCAATCTGGATATTGTTCAGGTCGGCCGACTTGCCGCAAGTGATGAAGATGCTTGGGCCGTATTGTTGTTTGATGGCTGCAATGCGGTCGGAATCGAAGCGGCGGCAGATGAAACCAATCTGTTTTCTTGGGACTGTCAGCTTAGGTGCCGGCAACATCAGATCGTATTCGACCAGGAGGTCGAGTTTGGCGTAGACTTCCCGGAAGCGGGCGATGATGGTGTCGGAAAGGCCAAGGAACTCGTACTGCTCGCACCAGGTGAAGTTGGCGATGCCAATGTTGCGCACACCTAATTGTTCCCCCACTTGGATGCCAATGGCGCTGATGTCACTGATGACGCAGGCGACGGGCAAATCGCGCAAAAAGGCGACTTCCGCGGCGACGGCGGTATCCCAGCCGGCCATGAAATCGGTCAGCTCGTGCTCGAGACGCGGGATATCGACCTGCAGACTGTTGTCCTTATTGACGAGGCCGACTTCGGTGCGGATGTCCCGGTAGGTCACGCGGTCGCCGAAGCGCGCGAGGTAAACGCGGGCAAAGCTGTTCTGAAAGTCGCAGCTCGCGAGATAAATCATCTGATCGGTCGTCTCCAAAAGTTCCTGGATGATTGCCAAGCAACGGGTCATGTGGCCGAAGCCGTGGGATGATGCGTAGAATGCAATGTAGTGGTTTTTCATGGGGCACCTCCTCTTATTTAATGTTTTATTTTAATTACCGTTCATCTCCGATAATCTAGGCTTTAGTTGGAATTTTCACCCGGTACTGATAAATCCGGTACAGAGCTCCAAATATTATTCACTTTATCCATATCCATATTTTCCCCTAAACTGTCATAAATCTCTTCACTCTTTATTCAGACATTCCTTGTTCTATCCACGTGTTGAACTTTGAATTTACCAAATCTGCGTAATATGAGACTTTCCCACTCAAATCCACATGCTTACTAAACCAACTTTCTACACTTGCATCAGGATTTTCTTTTTTTAATTGATCAATGAAATTGGAATAGGCTAAATCAGAAAAAAATAATCTCTTCTGAGTAATTGAAGATTGCCCATAAGATGATAAATTGGAAGCTCTTGTTACTGCATCGCCAATCCAAACTTTACTATTTATACCTGTTTGTTGTCTTCCCGCTTTAATCACTAATTCCTGAGCAGATGCCATTCCCACTCCGGCTTCAAATTTTGAAAGTTCATTATCTTCCAATAATTTATTCAACATATTTAAGTAAGTATTGACATAAAAGGTTTTGTTCGCACATTGCATAATTTCTTGTTTTGTTGAAGTTGTGTATACTGCATATACACAATCGCCTCTAATACCTATCTCTCTTAATGTTTCACCCACCCGCAATATCTCAATTATCTCTGAAGTGAACGAGCGAATCATCTTGGCTGTTTTCTTTTTATCATTAAGTCCTTTTTGAGAAAATAATTCAGATGAATTACGAATATCAACAAATATTGCAGTTACCCACACATAATAGCCATTATTAAAAGTAAAAACATCCTCATCCGTCGGAATCTTGTTAGAATCTTTAATTGCTATTGAATTGCTCAATATTTCTTCAACCCTTTTCTTTCCCGCTTTATAATCATAGCTTTCTCCCATACTCACCCACAGTTCCCTTCGAAATACTAATTTTTCAAAATTTATAAATCCATTCCTGAATTTATCCAATTGTTATAGTCTTCTTTAATTATATCAGCATGGTAAGAAACATTTCCTTCTTCATCCTCATATTTGGCAAACCAACTATCTACATTTTTCCCTGCATTTCTATTTTTTAGCTGTATAATAAAATTATCATATGAAGATTGCGAATAAAATAATCGATCAGATGTAAGTGAAGATTGTCCAAGTGAAGATAAATTTGAAGCTCTAGATACTGCATTCCCAATCCAGACTTTACTGTTTATCCCTGTATATTGCCTTCCAGCCTTTATAACTAATTCTTGAGAGGTTGCCATTCCTATACCCGCTTTAAATGCATATTTGCCTTCAGCAACGAGCATTTTATTCAGCATTTTTATATACGTATTAATATAAAAAGTTTTATCAGCACAATTTATTTCATCACCTTTAGATGGTGTAGTATAGATTGCATATACACAATCCCCACGAATGCCGATTTCTCGTAAATTATCATCATCTCTCAAAATTTCAATTATTTCTGATGTAAATGCTCGAACTATCTTTGCTGTTTCTTTCTTATCCCTCAATCCTTTTTTGGAAAATAGATCAGATGAATCTCGAATGTCAACAAATATTGCAGTTACCCAATTATAGTAACCATTATCAAAAGTGAATAATTTATCATCTTTCGGTATTTTTTTTGAATCCTCAATGCTGATTGAATTATTCAATATTTCTTCCACTCTTTTTTTGCCTTCTTTATAATCGTATCCCATAATCTTTCATTCCCTCTTTAGTTTGCGATTAATATAAGCCACCCAATAAAAAACATCGTAATTATTCCAAAAGTCCCAGTCATTGAGCATAAAACACCAAATTTAGTAAGTTTGTATTTTCTGGTGCAAATCTTGGAATTTATATATATTTGTGTTGAAATGTCCTCTAAATCATCATCAATACTCGTTTCTAATATTTCTTGCTTAAACTGAGCTAATTCTTTATTTGCAATTGATTCGAAAAAATACAAGGAATTGATATCCCTGTTAGCATTTCTCTTTGAAATGAGAGAAGGGTTCAGTTCAAGGACCAAACAAATAATTCCAAATATAAATAAAAGTAAGAAAATAATTAAAATGAAGAAGAATAAAAATTTTGAGAAGTCAAAGTTATTTAAGTTATACTTGATGATCTGTTTATATTTTGTAAAGAAATATTCCGAACTAAAAATTGTCATTATTAAACCAATAACTGCTAAAAGAATTGATGCTTTAGTATCGCATGCTCTAATCCATTCTAAAACTCTATTCAATCGATCAAGTAAATCTTCTTTCTTCTCCATTTTCTCATCATTTTCCATAAATCAACTTTCTCCTTTATTAATATTAGTATGTTCTTTTTGTTATATTGCTGAATTTAATTTACACTATACCAGTATTTTTAAGTGTGACATAAGAGATTGAAAAATCTCCTATAAATCCTTCATTCCTCATTATAATTCACATGGGAATGAAGGATATTTGTTATCAGGATGATGAAATATTGTTGTGACATTGGTTATTGAGTTTCCCCCTTAAAGTTAATCACATATACAAGGTATGTATAGTACGCCTCGTCGATCGAATAGAGTAAGCGAATCCATGGTTGGATTGATATATTTTTTCTGGTGAAGGTATGTTTGTCTATTTTATTTACGTGCCTCTTATAAACTCGCCAATACCACATCATTAATATTCTCGGTAGTAATTTATAAATTTGTATTGTTTCTCACAATATTTGACAAGTGATATGAATATCATCAAAGAAGTAATTCTATCTGTTTTTAGACTTGCTGGATGTGCTAGTTCATTCCTCGTTAGCCTGAGATATGATAGATATGTCTCATTTGCTAATACGTCCAAATGAATATTTAACTTCTTAAGATCCTGATCTATTTTCATGCTACTATCTTTTAGATGCTCTCGGTAGACCCGATACTTTCCTGATACTGTCCTCTCGGCCTCAATATTACTATCAAATAATGATTTCTTTGAGCTATTAGCTTTACCTAAATAACCACTATACGCTTTAATCAATACTTCGACTAAAACTTCATTTGCTAAGCCCACCATGATAAGGGAAGCATCGAAGCAATTTGCATTGAAACACATTAAAGATTGTTGTATGTAAAATTTAGCCCATTCATCTAAATTTTCTATTTTATTCAATGAATACAAATAATCATCGATATCATAGGGCAGAATTTCCCTTTCTTCTATACATCTCAACCCATACTCAGTAACATGAAAATTAGGAAGATTCGGTCCCATATTTCCCACTGCGCCAGGTGAAATTATTCCTTGATTTAATAATAAATGGAAAGACTCGTAAACCTTATTTAGCTGATCATCCGAAAAATTAGTTGAAGACCCAGGATGAAGCAATGCCCCTGTTGCTCCCCAAGCTCCTACTCTTTGTCGAATATCATTATTTATCAGTCCCTTTTTTATGGCTAGATTTTCCATCAATCTAAATAAATCCTCTTGCGTACCCCTATAATCATACATTTTAAAGTTCTTTCCTTCTGAATCAATATCATCGTTCTCATATGACAATGTTTCTAGCATGAGATTTCTTATCTCAAGTAAAGATAACTCTTTATCACTCATCAGATTTCACTCCGTCTATTAATATAATATTCTAACAACTGTGCTTTTTTAACGGGCATATCATCTTCTAACACTGAATGCACATTCTCTTTGATTGTTATTAGCAGTTCCTTGGTGTCCCCTTGTCATTTTCGACATAAGCACTTAAAATTTTAACGAGTTAAGATATCATACCTTCATTCCCGGATTATTATAACGTGGTACTGAAAAAGCCCGTACCTACGGTCTTTTCCCACAAACCTCGTTATAAACCTCTGTAACGGTTTATAACGAGGCTCAACAGGTAAACATTGATTTATCAATATTTTAACGATCCACGTTATAATTTTATCGGGAATCCAGGATCATAGGGGCAGGGATTTTCACTGATGGACACTTAACTAATTTAAACTGTTATTTTTTCTGTAATCTACTAATTCGTTTACCTCTTTCGTCGCATTCCTCTTGCAATTTGATCTTATCTTGGACTAGAGACATAAACATTGTATATGCTTTAAAATTAGATTCTTTCAAATCTTCTGCCATTTTGCTTACTTGTAGGAAATCATTAATTAGTTTGTTCCCTTCTATATCATCCCACTCATGCCGACTAAGAACATTTTTCTTGAACAAGTTTATTTTCTTTTGCTTTTCAGACATTTTTCACAGCCTCCAATTTTTAATATTGATATTGTTTTTAGTTCTTTTTACGTATTCAAACTTCCAACTATACATCTAATCAACCATTCAATTTTAAACTCAATATTCTTACTTAACGCTTATTCCGGTGTCCATTCTTTGATATTATATTCCCCTGGCTTCTCTACAACTATTGCAACTGAATGCATAGCTCTAGTCACAGCTACATAGAATTGCGCTGCACTTGTATCCGCTAAGTTAAGCAACGGATTTTTCAAAAATTTCTTCATTGGTTCTGTTGGATAAATTAGCGCTCGCAGAACAGTCTCTCCCTTACAAAGTCCAAAATTTATAGCTTCAGAACCTTCTAAAATTTTGCTGTCAATTCTATATCTATAGCACTTTGGATGGTACATATTCATATACCCTTGAAGATTTTCCCAACTAACCACAAATACACCGTCATGTTCTGTTTCCAAATCCTGTAAAGATTCTGTAGTTGGAAATTCTAAATCTTTGGGTAAAACTGAATCTGCAAAATTAACAATCTCTTGGTTGCATCGCCATGTGGAGGTTCTTTCTTCAATTTCGCATAGATTTTTGGATTCCATATCTCTAAACCAAAGTATTTTATTGAGGCCTTTATATTTTTTGTTTTTCCGATCTGCTTTACTAGTACTATATATTGATTGCCTTACATCGCCCACAGCAACAACTTTAATCTTGGATTTAAATAGCAATTCAATTATATCTAAATCATTACCCGCCAAATCTTGAACCTCATCAATGAATATCTCATCATAAATCCCCTGTAATCTTTCTATACACTCACCTTCACTGGCATTTAAAATATCCAATGATAGTTTTCCAATATTGTGACTGTAAACTTTCCCTGCGGGATCAAAATATCGCCTATTCCCTGTTTGAAACCTGACAGGATCGACACCTTCAACAAAATGTAACCCGTTTACTTCTTGATCTGGAAAGAGGTTATTTATATATGGTTTAATAATGTGATTAAGTAAAAATGAAAACCAGCCCATCACTTCAATATGATTATTAACAGATTTCCTTTTCCATAGCCTATCCTGTATTACCTTTTGACCGGTAGTTGTATAAGTTAATATCAGTATTTCTTTGGGTGTTCCGTCATCACAACACATATCAATTATCGTTTGCGTTTTTTTACCGCCCGCTGGTGCCAATATTACTTTATTCATAGGCTTTTCACAAAACGAATAGCATCTAAAATATACTGAGGATAATTTATGGTCGTTGTACTATTTGCTATAAGCCATGCAACTTCTGTTTTGTTTGATGTCATATAACCACATAAATCTTGCTCATCAGGGCAACCCACTATTGTCTTTAAAATTGGTTCTTGTGTCTGGTTGGCAAAAATCATTTGAGGTTCTAAAGTTTCTCCTTCCTCCCTTAAACCTATGAACATCTCCCTTTCACCATCTTTCAGATATTCTTTTGCTTTATCTTTCCAATATTCAGGAGTTTGTTTATCCACATCGCGTAGCACAACTACTGAGCGATTCAAGACATGACATAATTCGAGAGCTCGACGATTCCTTGTCCCTTGTGTGACTACATCAATTTCATCGTCAATTGGATACTTACCTGAACTATCAAAGTATGCCCGATTAAACAGCATCTCATCTGTTGGCCCTTCAACAATAACAAGTTTTCTTGCTAATACGAGACGAAGAGTATCATACCCAGATTGTTTTTTAAAATATTCTATTGTATCTGCCGATAAATTATCAAATTCGGCTGTTTGTCCCTTATGTATCAGTATTAGTCGATCCAAACCTAATCTGTTCAACACATAGGAACTATGTGTCGCAATAAATGTCTGCCTTCCAGAAGACAATCTATCAATCAGATTTACTACCCCTGTTAATGATGTATGGGATAAATGATTTTCAGGTTCCTCAATGATTACAAAGTTGCTCTTTTCCTCTGAGGATTTTAGCGCTAAAGCTAATTTCATTAAAACTTGTTGGCCTTGTCCCGCCATGCTAAAGGGTACAGAATCAATATGCGGTATTATTGCAGATTCCCAATTTGCTGAAGATGACTGATCTAATTGTAGCCCCAACTCATGACTGTGGATATCTCTAGTCCCTTCTTGAATTTGTTGGTTTACCTGTTTTAACATTGTTTCGGTCAATTGATATTTTGCTTGCCGATACGCTACCGAAATATCAGCACTATCTTTTCCATCTATATAATCTGATAACATTTGCCTTGTTTGTATGTCAATCCCTCTGGTTGATCGAATAGTTCGCCCGTCAATAATAGCCGTCTTTAATTCCATTGGACGTTTATTCAAAGCGTTACCATCGAATCCTTTCCAATTTATTTTATAGTACTCCACAGGAAGTAACGGTGGATGGTCACCTTGTAAATAAGCCTGTATTTGAGTATAGTACTCTGGATCCGGTTCAACGCTTAGTGAAACGCCTGGGCAATCAAGGCTGAATGAGTTGTTTTTCCCTCGTAATTTTTGAGGTTGATCTTCTTTCCCAAAATATAGTTCGATCAATATGGAAGGAGGTATTACTTCTTCACCTTTATTAAAAGCATCAAAAAAATCCCGCACAACTTCAGTATTAAACCAATAGGGATTCAGTTCGTCTCCGATCCAACGGCCATTTAATCTACCATTTAGCACTAGGGAAATTGCTTCTAATAAAGTTGATTTTCCAGCGTCATTGTTACCTACAATAATGTTCATTCCATCTTTCGGCTTTAAATCTAATGTATTAAATGTGCGGTAATTTCTAACATGAATTCTTTCAATCAATGTGTTTACCCCATTTCTTATTTTTACTTTTGATAAATTTTTTTCATTATTCGATTTCAAAACGACGTCAAACTCCGGGATTGTTGTTATTACCTTTATGATCATTCTAATTTTTAAAAATAACAACAACTACAATTATTCTATAACTCTTAAATTCAATTTTACTACAATAATTCCTATTAAACTATGATTAAAAATATATATTTTCCCCACTTCGTTTGAACTTTTTATACACATCATAGTGATGCAGTACTCTAAAAAAATTACGGGTAAAACACATCACATATAGAAAGCGACCTAAATCCCTACGGGATTATTTCATTTACACACTTGCTATCAATTTTCCTCGTCTGTGTCATTAACGCAGCCAACAAAATCACGGATGATTTGTTGTACGAAATCAAAATTGTCTCCAATTGTGATTGGACTTTCGACTGGATAGGGATCTGGACCAGCTGCAGGCCGCCATCAGCCATTCCGAAAACAGCAGTCGTTCGGAAACGATCCAGTTATTCGATAGGAATCATTTTTACTATTTGGAGCATCCGTCGACAAAGGCAGAACTGCTGAATACCATTGTTGGAAAGCTTGTAGAGGACAAGTATGCTCCAGAAGACTTTTTGGCAAGCATACTTGAAAGGGAGGAACTTGGCCAAACCAATCTCAATAATATCCTGGCCATCCCGCATCCGATGTCGTTGATGGCATTCAAGTCGGTTGTCCCTGTAGCTGTTATCCCGGACGGCATCGATTGGGGAGACGGCCATCTTGTGAAATTCGTTTTCCTGTTCTCGATCACCAAGCAAGACTATACGAACACAGAATATATTTATGACTTATTGCTGGAGTTGATGGACCAGACTGAGAAACAGGAGCGCATTCTGAGTGACCCTTCCTTCGAGCATTTCATGTCTGTCATAGAAAACTTGACTGTTGTGTCCTAATAGCCCAGCTCCGACGAGTGACGCTTTCGCCGAAGCTGGGTATGAAATAAATACTTACCTCCGGTCAGCATGCCCTCACTGTACTTCATTAGTGCTGAAATCGACTAGCTCCGGTCAAAGCATTCTTATCGGAGTTGGTGCAATGGCTATAAGTGTTCTTGACGAGAGTTCTCCTCACCCAGATATGACGTTTTGTTCATCTACAACTGGGAATAATTTGAACATTACAGAGGTAAGCTCGTATCACTCTTAATAATTAAGTCGTCCTTACATGGTAACGATGGTGTCAAAGTGTGGTAACCTCTCTGTCAATCGTTGGTAATATCCTTGTCAGTACGTAGAACCAGAAAAATTATGAAATATGATAAGCAACGTTCTGTATTTTCCTCTGAAATCTTCTGTACTTTCACTTGCAAAACACAAAAACTTTCTCTCTGATAACGCGTCTAGCATTCAGTGGTAATTTTGGTGTCACTAGGTGGTAATAACTATGTTATTGCTGTTAATTTCTCTTGGCTAATATCATTTATTTGAAATGAAATACGTTGCACTATTTTCCTCAGTTGCGTCTATCTTACTAACACTAGTGTAGTGTAGCGTTGATATTTAGAGAAAAGATCGACATACTCACTTCGTATCAAATATTTGATTTTTCAATTTTGGGATACAACGAAGCCATCTTTTCTCGGGCATGATTATTTGTAAAATGCCAACGGATTTTTGATGATCGGGTATTCCGTTCCCGCTCCCATGCAGTCAACTCCGAACGGAGTTTTTCGAGGTCATCAATTCTGCGGTGTAAACATTGCCTGGTCATAACGTTTAATTCTATTTCGGCAATATTCAACCAACTGCCATGTAATGGCGTGAAATGAATCTCTAGGCGGCGGACGATCCTGCGTGCCTCTTCGGGCGGAAATGCTCTGTAGAGTGAAGCGAGTGTATGTGTATTGAGATTATCCATAACCAAAGTGATTTTTTCAACCTCGGGATAACCAATATCTACAAGGTATTGAATCTCCTCGGCCCAATCTACTGAGGTTCGCTGCTTGCGGACGTTCACATGTCGGACTCCACCAAGTGGTTCAGTGAAGATAAAAATGCTACAAGTGCCTTCTCGCACATATTCAGAATCAATTTTTTGGTCACTGCCTTTTCGCATAGGAAGAGGTTCCCTTGATTCACCCAAAAGTTGATAGGGTTTTTCGTCCATACAAACGACCGGGTGTTGAGGATCGTAAGGTAACTCATATACGTCGAGGACATCTTCCATGCACGCTACGAATGCTGCGTTTTCTTTTGACGGGATGCACCAGTATTGTTTTTTGTGAGGTCGTAATTCGTTTTTTTTAAGGTCCTTCCGATGGCATCCTTGCCAACCGGAATTTCAAGTTCAACTTTTGCTTTCTCTTCCAGAAGGCGAAGGGTCCATCTGGAACGACCTTCTGGAGCTGGGCCGCAGGCCATTTCAATGAGTTTTGCTTCCGCGCGTCCATCGATTTTCCGACGGGCATTATCCGAATTGACACTTCTACCGACGGATAGAACTTTTTCAACACCACCGTCAATGTAGTACTTGATTACATTGTGCACAGTCGCGAAACAAACACCGATAGATTTGACGCATTGTTGATGGGTAGATGGTTTTCCATGCGCTTCATCGAGGTCTAATAAAATTTGGCATCTGCATTTTATGGTCCGAGTAGTCGTTTTCTTACGCAGAATGCTTTTTAATCTGCGTACTTCATCATCTGTTAATGAGATAACGTACTTCTTGTTTCTGCCCATTTTAAGCCACCGCCGTTTATTTTTATTATACTGCACAACGAAAGCAACTCTAACAGATTCAAACTCAACAGCTTACTTATTTGTCAACGCTACACTACACTAGGCGGCTGACTGACCCATTTACCCTCGGATAAATTGATTGACATAAACACCGACCACCGATAATCTGCGATTCATAGAATTTCGCTCACTCTCATACCTACTTTTCTCCGGTTAGAGTAGTTCTCGTCGGAGGTGGTGCTAGTAGAAAAACTGCTGGACAATGACGTATCTGATAGATGATCAGCCCTCCACAGATGCAACGCGATCCAGATTAATATATCAGTGGCTTTATCTTTCGCATTTGGCGGCTCTATTTATCGCACTCGCCGGCTCTATCATCCGCACAACAGGTGACTCAATCTGTTCACAATACTCAATGTAAAAGTGGTATCTGGTAATGAAACCTTGCAGAGAGTGGTAAAAAGTGCTGCTGATGATGGTACATTTCTTTGCAGAAGGTGGTAAATAGCTCCGCACTTGCTGGATATGTTTGCACTGCTCCGCCAACTAGCGTATGTTTGATGGCTGAAGGGATCATCCCCCTCACTGGAAGTATCTACCTTTAGTAGTGTGCTGGTTGCTTTGCCGGAGGTAGGATGGTATATGGACTCAAGTAACTACGATGAAGGAACGGCTCGTCGGAGGTACGTGAACTGAATTAGGAGAATCTCCGGTCAACGGATTCTTTCCGGAGGTGAGTGATTGATGGGAGCCTGTCCTCCGGACTGGGCGTCTTGGTCGGAGTTCTATGAATAATTGGCAGCCTTCTATACAGCAAGAGGCACTGCCCTAGTTTCGGGACGTGCCTCTTGTTGTGTGAACTTATGATTGCCTTACGCTTTAAGTGCAAATGCGGTGGCTGTTGGTTCAGGTGGATTTGTGCGGATGTTCAATTTGTGGTCGACTTCTCTTAGCAGCAGATCCAGGAATTCTTGATGGTAAGCCTCTTTTTTGCGCGCGGGAATGCATTTCATGAAGGCGGTCAGGTTCTCAATGGCATCACTGAAATTACTTGCGTCTTTATCTGTATTGAATATATACTCGCGGCGTAGGTTCTCTTCTGTATTCATGTAGTAAACGAAAAATGTTTTGTCATAGTTGCTGACACCACAATAAGGTGCGACTAGTTTGAAATTTGACATTCTGTTGTAATCCCCCAAATTTGTAATTTTCTCTAAAGTTCATTAAAACGCTTACATTCGATACCAAATCAATTTCCTTATCCATTTCCCCTCCTTATCAGTTGTTCAAAATTGAGCATTCTAACTGTTTAATAGCTTCCCCCCAAGCAATTTGTCCCCGTCAGCCTGCTTCTCTTTCTTCTTCAGGAATCGCCTCGTAAACAATCAATTCATACGCTTTGTCTTTGATGGTTAGTTCCAAAAATTCTTGGTGATAGAGTTGTTCTTTCCCTTTCGGAACGTTGACCATAAACTCGAGCAAATTTTTTGCAGCATTACAGAACTCCTGCGCATCCTTGATGTTACTAAAAACGTATGCCCTTACCAAATCTTCTGTTTGCAGATAATAAACATTGACAGTATTTTCTTCTCTGTATATTCCACAGTAAGGCGAAATCACTTCAAAGTCCATATTGCACCCCCCTAACAATAGTTTTGAGCCTACCAGAGAAAAGAATGCGCTTTCACCATATCGCAAAAAAATATAAATATCACCGGAAAACTTAAGCAACTTAGTTTACTTGGGGGTATTCCAACACAAACTCTCGTTTAATTAAGTTTATTGATATTCTATTTTTGCGATTACAACTCTGTACGCTTTTCTTTCCTCAGTTGACCCTGTAGCTATAATAACATAATTAAATTTAAAATAAAAGCAATTTTTTCAAATTATTTCAATTAATATTTTTAATAAACAAACTCCGTTAATGTGTTGATTATATAGCGTTGAATAGTACTACATTCATTATAGTTCACCAATTTGATGATACTAGATTAAACTATTCGAACATTGATACAAATACCACAGAAAATTTAATAACAGTCATACATAAAGTAAATAGGCTACGATCAATCCGCATTTACTTTATGCATGTCAGCTTGCAGGAAACTTCCCTTGCATCTAATGCTAAATCAAGGCAAATATGCCCAGACATTCATATTCTATCCTTGAGTGATAACATCATTAACAATGTATATTATAATACATCCCCTCACGCTGTCTGGTGTTGCCGCTCCTGATTGTATCGGAACTGGCACACAACCGAAAAACGGCGTTTTTCATTATAGATAAAAAACTAATGGTTGTGATTAGCTAACATTACTTCACCGTTTGAATTGCCATATCAGCTGAAACAATATCTGCTTCTTTTTCACCAGACAACTCTTTCCCAAGCGCAATAATGAAGTCCTTCAGTTTGTCTTTGACTTCCGGATGGGTAAGGCCGTAGTTGATGCTGGTGGTCATGAAACCGAACTTATCCCCCACATCATAGCGGGTTCCCTCGAAACGTTTCGCGAAGACGCGTTGGGTTTGGTTCAGGGTATCATGGCATCGGTCAGCTGGATCTCTCCGCCTGCACCAAGAGCCTGGTTCTCAAGAATCTCGAAGATTTCTGGCGTCAACAGGTAACGTCCGATAATGGCCAAATTGCTTGGCGCTTCTTCTGCTTTTGGTTTTTCCACGAATCGGCTGACATTGTACAGCCCTGGTTCCAACTCGGAGGCAATATCGATGATGCCGTATTTCGACGTATCCTCATATGGCACTTCCATGACCGCAATATTCGAGGCATGTGTGCGATTATAGGCGTTGATAAGCTGTTTAGCCAATGGCACTTCATCCTGCATCAGATCGTCCCCTAGCATGACTACGAATGGTTCATCACCTACGAAGGCTTTAGCCTGCAGGACCGCATGTCCTAGCCCTAACGGATATGATTGGCGTACAAAATGGATACGCACGCCCGTCGACTCCTGAACCAAAGCTAATAGCTCATCCTTGCCTTTTTCACGCAAGTTCATCTCCAACTCAACATTAGAGTCGAAATGGTCCTCGATCGCGCGTTTGCTTTTGCCTGTAACAATCAGGATTTCTTCGATCCCGGAAGCGATGGCTTCTTCGACGATGAATTGGATGGTCGGCTTATCAACGATCGGCAACATTTCCTTCGCCAGCGCCTTTGTAGCTGGTAAGAAACGTGTACCAAATCCGGCTGCTGGAATCACTGCTTTTCTGACTTTTCGCATAAGAATGATTGCTCCTTTGATATAAAAGTAAAATATACTTAAAAATTTTAAGCGTTTACTCCCAGTAAGATAAAGAATCCAAAATAAGCACATAATGGGCCTATTCTGGATTCTTTACACCCTACGGTTGTTTAGTTTTCGTGGAAAAGATCTCGTGTATAAACCTTCTCAGCAACATCGGCTAATTCTTCCGCAAAACGATTAGACACAATCACATCAGAGATTTCCTTAAATTTATCAAAATCTTTGATCACTCTAGAGTTGTAGAAATCATCTGCATCAAGTGCTGGTTCAAATACTACGACTTCGATTCCTTTTGCCTTGATTCGTTTCATAACCCCTTGTATTGCTGATTGACGGAAGTTATCAGAGTCCATCTTCATGGTTAATCTGTAGATTCCGACTACTTTAGGATTTCGCTTAATGATCATATCAGCAACATGGTCTTTCCTGGTTCTATTGGCGTCCACGATTGCAGACATAATATTTTGAGGAACATCTGCATAATTAGCCAATAATTGTTTCGTATCTTTCGGCAAGCAGTATCCACCATAACCAAATGATGGGTTATTGTAATGTGTTCCGATACGCGGATCCAAGCCTACACCCTCGATGATCTGCTTGGTATTCAATCCTCGTACTTCTCCATAGGAGTCCAGTTCATTGAAGTACGCTACCCTTAAAGCTAAATAAGTGTTAGCAAATAATTTTATCGCTTCAGCTTCAGTAGAATCCGTATATAAGATATCTATACCTTCTTTTATTGCTCCTTGCGCCAGTAGCTCTGCAAATACTTTTGCTCGCTCAGATTGTTCGCCTACGACAATACGCGAAGGATATAAGTTATCATATAAAGCCTTTCCTTCTCTTAAGAATTCAGGAGAGAAGATAATGTTGTTGGTTTCGAATTTTTCTTTAATACTCTCTGTGTAACCAACTGGCACTGTAGACTTAATTATCATAACGGCATCAGGATTGATTGATAAAACATTCGCAATTACTGCTTCAACCGTTCTGGTATTAAAATAGTTTTTCTCTGCATCATAGTTTGTAGGAGTAGAGATAATAACGTATTCCGCATCTTTATATGCTTTGTAGTTATCTGTAGTTGCTACTAGATTTAATTCTTTGGTTGAAAGATATTCTTCAATCTCAGTATCCGCAATCGGTGATTGACGATTATTAATCATATCAACCTTTTCTTGGATAATATCTAAAGCGGTGACCTCATTATTTTGAGCTAATAGAACGGCATTGGATAATCCAACATAACCAGTTCCTGCAATTGTAATTTTCATTTTACTAATATCCCCTTATCACCACATTTGTAAAAATACAGCCAAATTAAATTGTATCGACCATTAAATTTAATTAATCTTTCACTTGATAGTATTCTAGATACCACTCCACAAATTTTTGGAGTCCATCTTCAATACTAGTAGAAGGTTTAAAGTTTATGTCTTTTTCGAGATCAGACACATCAGCATAAGTCCTTAAAACATCTCCTGGCTGCATATCCATATAAACTTTCTCTGCCTCTTTCCCAAGAGCAGACTCTAAAGCACTAATGAACCGCATGAGAGGGACCGGATTGTTGTTACCGATATTATATATTTTATATGGAGCAAAACTCGAACTCAACTCGTCTTTACTCTCATCCCAATCTTTATTAGCGACTGGAGCTTTCTCAATCAGCTTAACAATCCCTTCCACAATATCATCGATATACGTAAAGTCTCTTTCCATTTTTCCGTGATTGAATACCTTTATAGGATTCCCAGCAAGGATGTCTTTAGTAAAAGAAAAGTATGCCATATCCGGTCGACCGTAGGGGCCATATACCGTAAAGAATCTAAGTCCTGTTGTAGGTATTCCATAAAGGTGGCTGTATGTATGTGCCATCAGTTCATTAGATTTTTTGGTGGCTGCATAAAGAGAAACAGGATGATCCACATTATGATTAGTTGAAAATGGTGCTACCTTGTTTCCACCATATACTGAGCTTGAAGAAGCATAAAGCAAATGCTCTACTGGATAATTCCTACAAGCCTCAAGGATATTCATAAAGCCAATAAGGTTGGAATCAACATACGCATGAGGATTCTCAATAGAGTATCTCACTCCTGCTTGAGCCGCTAAATTTATAACATGAGTGGGTTGATGGGTTTCAAAGATATTATCAATGGCTGCTTTGTTCTTGAGATCCACTTTTTGAAAGTTAAAGTTGTTGTACTTTCTTAATATTTCAAGCCTAGATTGCTTAAGAGTTGGATCATAATAATCATTCATGTTATCAATCCCAATTACTTGGTATGATTCATCAAGTAATTTTTTTGAAAGGTGAAATCCGATAAATCCGGCTACACCTGTTATAAATATTTTCATTTATAATTCCCTCCAATATCAGATGTACCTATATTTAAATATAGAATTGTAGCTAAGTTAATTCATTTTTTTCTTCAATTTTATTTGTACTCCCAAATAATCTTTTGATTTTCTGCCTCTCTAAGCTGCTAAAAAAAATAAAATTTTTAATAGATAAATTATAATCTTTCATGAATGAAAATAAAAATACAAATCCAGAAACAGAATATGACACTAAAGATGCTGCTGCTGCCCCATTAATATTATATATAGGGATTAATATGAAATTTAATATAATATTTATTAAAACAGAACAAAACAAAACAGCGAAAGCAAACTTTTGTTTGCCTATTGAAATAAACAAAGTATTAATCATTTTAAAGTATATCATGGGTAGTCCACCCATCATCAATAAAATAGACACAGAATAAGAACTTATATATTCATCTCCATAAAACAAACTGATAAAAGACTTTCCTAAAATAACAAATCCTACAATTACAACTAAAGAAAAATAAATATTAAACTTAATGCTAAATTGAATGTCCGAAATAGAATCACTCTTTGACGTCTTATTAAATAACACATCTTTAAATGCATCAGGCAAAATCCATAGCATTCCCGCTAATGTAACCCCAACACTATACAATCCAATTTTTTCAAAACTAACAAATGATTTCAAAATTATAATATCTAAGTTATAATTAAAAGTTATTAAAAGAGACGTAATCATCGGAAAAAATCCAAATCTTATGATCTCATAAATTGAATATAATTTTAAATTATTAAAAGTTGGATAAAAACTATTTTTTATAATCATGATAATACTATCAACACTTATTTTGAGAACGTACGCAATTATTATTAGATTTAGATTTTTTGATGTGGCAAAAAAAATATAGACTAAAATTATCAAGTGAATAATCGTAGAACTTATTGCAGTAATGTTCCTCTTATTAATATTTTGAATAATTGATAAAAAACTAAGTTGTGAATTAAATTGTGCCAAGCTACTAATTATTAATATTAAATTTAAAATTTTATTAGTGTAAAAAAAGTTAAGCGAAAAAACAATTAATAAGTACATCATTAATTGTAAATAGTATATATTAACAAACATATTTACTATTGTCTCTCCATGTTTTCGTTTAAAAAAAGACACTGACTGACCTATACCTAAATTCAAAATCAAAGCGATTATTGCTACCCAATTCATTATATAAGAATATTCACCTTTTAAATCTGGTTGCAAATACCTATTAATTATTATAGAAGTTAAAAAAGTTATCACTATAATTATAGATTTAGACATTACAGACATTATATAATGGTTTCTCAGATTGATATTACATATTCTAAATTTCAATATTTTTCTCCTCGTTTTTTTACAATTTTTGCAGGGACTCCTACTGCAACAGACATTGCTGGTATCGGTCTGTTCACAACGCTTCCTGCTCCTATAACACTGCCCTTTCCAATCTTTACACCATCAAGAATGGTCACACCAGCGCCTATCCATACATCATCACAGACTATCACACCTTTTTGAGTTTCTCCTTGAAATGTTATTGGAACATATGGATCCTCAAACTTATGATTTGCTGGAATAATTACACACCCTGCTGCAATCCGAACATTATTTCCTATTGTAGTTCCGCCGTTACCATTTATGTGGCAAAAACTATTAATACTACAATTATCTCCAATACGAATGAACCCTCCATATGGCATCATGCAAACCCAATTCGAGATGGAAGTATTTTTTCCAATAGAAATAGCCCCACCACCACTATGACCCCAGTAGACTTTATCGATACGTGACTTGCTACCAATTGATATATTAGCAACTAAGAGTGTTAATACCATGTTGTGTAACGGATAATAAATATTTTTGATTTTAGATCGTAATCCTTCAAAGAGTCGACCTGAGTTGATCATTCTACCACCTTAAATAATGAAATCGTAGTCATGCTACAATCATTACCCTTTCTATATTATTCCTTCATTCCCGGATTATTATAACGTGGTACTGAAAAAGCCCGTACCTACGGTCTTTTCCCACAAACCTCGTTATAAACCTCTGTAACGGTTTATAACGAGGTTCAACAGGTAAACATTGATTTATCAATCTTTTAACGATCCACGTTATAATTTTATCGGGAATCCAACATTATTATATAATCGATTACTAATGTAGTGTATCATTGACAAATAAGTAAGTTGTTGAGTTTGAATCTGTTAGAGTTACTATCATTGTGCAGTATAATAAAAATAAACGGCGGTGACTTAAAAATGGGCAAAAACAAGAAGCACGTTATCTCATTAACAGATGATGAAGTACGCAGATTAAAAAGCGTTCTGCGTAAGAAAACGGCTACTCGGACCATAAAATGCAGATGCCAAATTTTATTAGACATCGATGAAGCGCATGGGAAACCATCCACCCATCAACAATGTGTCAAATCTATCGGTGTTTGTTTCGCGACCGTGCATAATGTAATCAAGTACTATATTGACGGCGGTGTTGAAAATGTTTTAACCGTCGGCAGAAGCATCAATTCGGATAATGCCCATCGGAAAGTGGATGGACGCGCAGAAGCAAAACTCATTGAAATGGCCTGCGGCCCAGCCCCAGAAGGTCGTTCCAGATGGACACTTCGCCTTCTGGAAGAAAAAGTTGAACTTGAAATTCCTGTTGGCAAGGATGCCATCGGAAGAACCTTAAAAAAAAACGAATTATGACATCACCAAAAACAATACTGGTGCATCCCGTCAAAAGAAAACGCAGCATTCGTAGCATGCATGGAAGATGTCTTCAACGTATATGAATTTCCTTACGATCCGAAACACCCGGCCGTTTGCATGGATGAAAAACCATATCAACTTTTGGGTGAAGCTAGGGAACCTCTTCCTATGCGAAAAGGCAGTAACCAAAAAATTGATTCTGAATATGTGCGAGAAGGCACTTGTAGCATTTTTATCTTCACTGAACCACTGGGTGGAGTTCGACACGTGAACGTCCGTAAGCAACGGACGTCAGTAGATTGGGCCGAGGAGATTCAATACCTTGTAGATATTGGTTATCCCGAGGTTGAAAAAATTACTTTGGTTCTGGATAATCTCAATACACATACAATCGCTTCACTCTACAGAGCATTTCCGCCCGAAGAGGCACGAAGGATCGTCCGCCGCCTAGAGATTCATTTCACGCCATTACATGGCAGTTGGTTGAATATTGCCGAAATAGAATTAAACGTTATGACCAGGCAATGTTTACACCGCAGAACTGATGATTTTAAGAAACTCCGTTTGGAGTTGGCTGCATGGGAGCGGGAACGGAATACCCTATCATCAAAAATCCGTTGATATTTTACAAATAATCATGCGCCAGAAAAGATGTCTTCGTTGTATCCGAAAATTGAAGAATCAAATATTTAACACTAGTCGAGTATGTCAACGTCGACCTTTTTTCTAAATATCAACGCTACACTACACTAGTATCTCGACTTATGGTATTTAAGGTATTCAATAAAATACTTGACACGAAAGGACTTGATAAACGGAGAAATGTACTCCATATTCTTATCTCTAAACACTTCTTTTGTGCATAGTAAGAACCACATATAGCGTGTCTCATCGACAAACAAACTAACATCAAAAATTTGTAATTTGTTATTCTGGAGAATCAATTTATTTACCCATTTTTTTGTGGTCTCAATATCATAGCAAGAGCGACCATCACAGAAGTTTGAATGGATTTTTTCTATCTCATCGTCTATTGGAAGTTTCAGAGCGCTCAACTGACTCATTCTAACCATACTACCATATTTTGACTGTTCATCTGTTTTAGCTTGAGATATTTGTTTTGAATGGGTACGATATTTTAATAAAATAGATTCAACGATTTCTAATTTAGTATGCCTAATACATTCGACCCATAAACCATAATCTTGAGTTTTCAATAATTTCTCATTGTACTTTATGGAATGTTGATCTAAAAATTTTTTTCGTATCATCACAGTTGGATGAATTAACCCGATATTGTAATAAAATAATTTGATTTGTTGTTTTTCTCTTGTATTTTTAAGATAACACTTTAATACTTTTTCTTCATCTCCAAACTTAATCGCACGAGTTCCAAGAACATTTGCCTCTGGATGTTCTTCGAAAAATTTGACTTGCATCTCAATTCTATCAGGCAACGAAATATCATCGCTATCCATTCTTGCAATATATTTCCCATTAGAAAGCATTAATCCCTTATTAAGAGATTTAGTTAACCCCATGTTTTTTTCATTTGTAATTAGTCGTATTCTATCATCATCATATTTTTTTATTATTTTTTGAACTTCATACGAAGATGCATCATCTATAATGATAAACTCAATATTTTTATGTGTTTGATTTAGTATACTTTCAATAGATTCTTTTAGATATTCTAACGGAGTATTATAAACCGCCATAACAACTGAAACTAAGACTTTTTCCATGATTCACCTCAAAAATCTGTATTTTTTTTTATTATTTTATCCAAACTATTCAATACAAAGTACAGTATTGGTACCAATACTAATGTTACTCTAAATAACTGTAATGGCGAATATAGGTACCATGTTGTTGTACCAGCAATCATTGTAACAACGGACAAAAATGTAACCCTATTTTTGGAGTAGATACCTCTATTCAGAATCTTTGCTAATATGAAACCGGCAAGAATTACTCCAATCCATCCGAGCCAAAAATAAAAATATGAGGGCATTATACCTCCTCCTAAGTTGAGATATATCCTTGAAGCTATGGGCGTCACATTGCTCAATTCCGTGAATTTTATATTCCCCCCAAAAATAATTGCCAAAATAAAGGCAAAAAAGGATTGTAACCTAAATCCCCAATTATAAAATTCCGCTGCCGCTAAGTGAGTAACCGATGAATTAAATGCCATGATTGATGTATCTTGTACAAATAGATTTTCGCTTAAATCAATTACAATACTGGATACACTAACTGATTGTCCTGATCTATGTGTCCCAACTAATGTAAAAGCAATAATTCCAATGCCTGCAAAAAATATAATTTTTTTAAAATCAAGGGAATTTTTAAAGTAGGTCATCATTGTAATTACAACAATTGGAATCACAGAACCTCTACCACCAAAAGCCAGAATTTGCATACTAACTAATATTGCCAAAATAATACTTAAATTTTTTCTAATTGGTCTATTTCCTGAATAGTAATTCAAAAACATAAATAAAATATAAGTGTAGCCTTGTATAGGCGTACCTCTGACAACATAACCTGCGTGTGAGCTCCTGTCAAAGAAGAAAATATTGATTAAAATTATAAGTATATATAGACCTGTATATAATACAACGTTATCTTCAAAGGTAAAAGCATTAGCTTGATTTTTTTTATTTTCCTTAAGAAAAAAAATCAAGCTAATTAAAAATACTATAATTATCAAGATACTTTTTTCATATAGTTCATATTTTAAAGTTCTTAGAGGATTAATTGAAACTTGAAGATTTTTTGCAATAAATTCCCCAATGGCAATACTATACGTAGCATAAAAAATAGGCAAACCCGCGAAAATTATATACATGTTTTCTTTGTGTTTAATTATTATTATTAAACTAAGCAAAATAGATATATACGCCAACAGTTGTGTCAAGCTAGCTTTCAAACCAAATAAAAACAATATAGAGAATATCATGGTTATGAGAACCAAAGGAAAATGCTTAACTTGAAATTTCATTAACCTGTCCTTGTTAATATTAGTTTTCACTTTTCCACATCCTTATTCCTGAATTATTCATAGGTTTTCAGAAAAAACCTTCAAATGTTTTTCTATAACGTATTCTTTATCTCTCTTTCACACCCAAATGGTGTGAAAAAAGAACCCCTATCTGTTATGGTAAATGTTACCACCAACAACCATAGAAAGGGGTTCTCTCAATGGCAACTTTACAGGAAACACTCTAAAATTCGATGCAAAAATGACGGTTATAAATACTGGAGGTAATCTCTCCACGGATGCTGGTCTAGTTTTGGTTAAAGAATTACTTCATTAAATCGGATTCGAACAGTTGATGAAGAAAGAGCTTCATTTTCAAAACTCCCGTCTTTCGCCTACACATTCGAATGAATCTATTCTTGAACAACTAATCTTCCAATTAATTGCAGGCTATGATACCGATGCATCTGCCAACATCTTACGTCATGATCCTTTCTTCCAGCAGATGCTTGAAAAAAGTGCATTGGCTTCAAAACCTTCGCTTTCGCGTTTTTGGGATCGCATCAGTGAGAGTCACGATGCACTTGTGCAACTCCAAGCGCTCAATCAAGCGATGCTGGATAAGGTACGCATACAACGTAATGCAACAGAAATGGTATTAGATTTGGATTCCACATATACTGACACTTATGGCAATCAAGAAGAAACGGCCTTCAACGCACAATATCAAACGACCGGGTATCATCCGCTCGTTGCCCCTTCGATGGTATGACTAAGGACTTTCTGAAGGCGGAACTGCGTTCCGGAAACACGGATTGCTCAACCGGAGCAGTCGATTTTTTGAATCCGCTTCTTGAACACTGCAATCAAACTGTTCCAATCAGCGCAATTCTTGTTCGCGCAGATAGTGGCTTTGCAGCGCCGTATCTGTATGATCTATGTGAAGAAAAAGAGCGTCCGTACGTCATCCGGCTCAAACAAAATCCCCGCTTATTAAAGATGGCGGAAAAGTTTGTTCAAGTTGGGGATGAGACCGAATGGAGTCAGAGGGAAAAGTATTTTCACTCCATTCGCTACCAAGCAGGTACTTGGAAGCATGACCGTAGAGTTTGCATATGTTCCATCAGGGAAGCTAGCGAACTGATTTTCCATCATGAATTCATTATTACCAATCTCTTGGATGCTATTCCGGCTAAACAAGTCTACCAAACGCATTGGAAGAGATGTACGATGGATAATTTCATCAAGGAAGCTAAGAATGGCTTCTTCTTCGACAAGTCGGACAGTTCGCATGATGGTCACCGTACTTTCCTATGGCATAAACAATTTTATGCGCACGCTAGCATTTCCAAAAAAGGCCAAAGGTCGACAGATACAGACTATCCGTCTTCATTTTTTCAAAATTGCTGGGAAACTGATCCACAGCGGAAGACACATGATGCTAAAACTCAGCACCCACCATGTCTACCAAGACGTTTTTTTTCAGATCCTACGGCAAATTCAATATTTTTCGTGGTGAGACCCCGCTAATTTTAAAAAATCGATCGAACAAAGGGATTAGTATGCCCAAAACCACAATAACAATCGCACTCCTTGCTTCTTTTCGTCTCTAAGAGATGTTTTGAAAGGGAAAAAATAACAAATCTTCTAAAAATCCAATATTGCAGATGAAATAGGATTGTTCATGTCAAAGTTTCAGGTAGTATGAATAATTCAGGTTATTTTCTATATATCAAATTTTGCAATAATTTTATCAATACCGTCATCAGGAATATCAGTTTTATTAGCATCCATTAATTCAATTGAGAAATTATTTCTAAGTTTACCATCTTCAATAAGTTTTTTTATAGATTCATATAGTTTAATTGGATCTACTTCAGTAATTAAACCCGTTCTTTCATTCTCAATTTGTTCGAATGCGCCCGCAAAATTGGTAGTTACGATTGGCCTGCTAAAAGTTTTTGCTTCTGATAATGTAATGCAATATCCTTCTGTTCTTGATGGCTGAACATAAATATCACACTCTTTTAAGTATGGATACGGATTTATTTTGATCCGAGGATAATGAAGTGATTTTCTAAATTATTCGCCTTAATTTTTTTTCTTATATTTGATTTTTCAACGCCGTCACCGATTACATACCATTTGCAATTATAACCCTCACTCCTAATATGCTTAAAAGATTCAATAGCAATATCTATACCTTTTTCTCTTGCTAAACGACCAATTGTCAAAATTTTTAACCCTTTATATTCATTATCGAAATCGACTTCTTCATCAGACATTTCATGAATATATTGAATAGGTAAAATGTTATAAATTACATCTGTCTTATCTTCATATAAGGGAAAGTACGAAATAAACTCATCTCTTAATTTTTTGGAAACAGTGATAAATTCGTCAAATTTGTTTAGTTCTTTCTTTAGAATACGGGGATTGAATCCACTTTTTGTTAAATCGCTATGAATCCACAATATCTTTTTCTTTGCTCTTATATTTTTTGTAACGTACTTTACAATGAATGGCATATGCAGTTGATAAGCAACTGCCACATCAAACTTCTCATCGAGGATTGGGATATCATTATAATTCATACTCAACTCTGGTATAGGATCTAATTTAAGAACTTTCTTTAAAACTATTTTTATTGCTCCAATAAACTGAAACTTTTTTAGTTTTCGAATAGTCGAAGCCTTTGCACCTCCAGCCAACAATTCGTCACCCACATCATTCGGAAGTGGTATCTCTAATACTCTAATGTTATTGGGGATGTTAGCCAATAACGCTCCACGCTTTTTCACTAATAAAACTGTGATTTCAAATTTATCTTCTGGTAATGAACTTAGTAATGATAAAAGTGATTTTTCTAAGCCACCTAGTATCATGTGGGGTGACACAAATAATATTTTTTTTTTCATTAATCAACTCTCCTTTCTTATCTATATTCTAGAAAAAATCTTACTCTGTTGTATTGATTGGTCTAAGCTATTAAACAAATCAAACTACTCGTAAAGTTGCTAGGTTATTAATTCAAACATGTTTCCACTTGTTTTGATAATCACATCTGAGTATGAAAGAAATACCGCAATCTCATCTTGTTTAGGTCTCATAACAACCCCCTATAAGATTGCGGTAGTCTCATTAATTATAATATTTAGCATCTAGGAGATGTTGAATTTTGACTGAATGGTTGTAACGCCAAAAGAGTTTCATTTCACCATCTTTAAAAAAAGTTGTATCCTAAAAATCAATTTGAATAACTCGTCATTATGGACAGGTTCACCCTCCAAGTAAGTTTAAGAATAATCAATTTATGCTTTCAATTACAATTTATCAATAATTCCAATAATTTCATCCCATGTATTTCTAGTATTAACATGATTAGTATTCTTGTAGTTCGCCTCGACATATTCAAAACGATCCTCAATAATAATTTTCATGGCTTCGAACAATTCTTGATGAGCAAAAGGATCGAAAAATACGCTGTTTGGATAATCACCTAAAATTTCAGTACTGAAGCTACAATTTGATGCTAATATTATACTTCCACTTACTTGTGCTTCTTTTAATGGCATTGGGTGAGATTCAACATATGAAGGAAATAACAAAATTGTCTCAGAATAAAGTTTAAGAACTTCTTCTCTCGTAATAAATCCTATTAACTCTATATTAACATTGCTATTTTCAATATTTTTTCGCAATTGTGCAGCATATTTATTTTCAAGCCCGCTAATTGTTAACAAAACTTTGTAATCAAAAATTCCTCTTTTATTAAGTTCCTTACATGCCTCAATAATTGCAATATGATTCTTATAACTGTTAGCAGTTGCTGGGTAGAAAAATATTTTTTTATTGCCAAAATTTTGTTTGAACTTCAATTCATTTTTAATTTCAATATATGGAGGCACTACTACAATTTTCCCTTCATCTATTTGCAAATTATCTAAACAAGCTTCTTTCATCCATTTTGTCTGTACCACAGTTGCTTCAGAACTCACAATAGATTTAAAAATAAATTTACTAACAACATTTTGATACATCCAAAATCTAAAATTCTCAGTCACTTTAAATTTATACTTGACGAAAGGTAATGATTGATGCAAGTAAAGTAATTGCTTTTCTTTAACCAATGGTACTAAGGTATTTTGAAGTGAGAATATTTTATCAATATTATATTTTTTTACTATTATAGGCGCAATAAAATAATCAAAGAAGAGTCTGTGAAACCAACTTTTTTTTATCCACGGAAATTTCAAAACTTGAATATTTCCTGTCTCCTCTAGATCAATAATGCTAAGTAAAAAAATCCACCTAATTTTCTCATCTTCATTTCTTTTAACATTATCATAAAAATCATTTAAAATAGTTACTGCCCCGCTATTTTCTGCTGCGATATCGTATACTAGAATATTCATAAGACAACTCCTCTATTAACTTGTTGCTCATAATTTTCTCCACACCATTTTATTAACTATACCAGTATAACTTTGAATCAGTTTTATAACCTTGATACTGACGTTCTCATCTGTATAATTTGGCACAGACTCTCCTATTTCTCCTAAAGAATCCATTTTCACAGCCATATCAACAGCTTGTAATACTTGCTCTGTGGTAATGCTGCCAATTACCATATTACCCTTATCCAATGCTTCTGGACGTTCTGTACTGGTCCTAACCGACACAGCTGGGAACTTAAAGTATGAGGCTTCTTCAGCTATTGTTCCACTATCAGATACCACGCACAAAGCATTCTGCTGAAGTGAATTGTAATCCGCGAATCCAAAAGGTTCGAGATTTCTAACATTTTTATGGAATGCAAATCCCCGCTGATCTATAAATTTCTGACTTCTGGGATGTGTACTATATATAATCGGCAAACCATAGGTTTTAGCCATGTCATTTACTGCGTTCATTAGAGTCATGAAGTTATCTTCATTATCGATATTCTCTTCTCTATGAACGGATAATAAAATATATTGCCCTTTTTCTAGTCCTAATTTTTCAAGAACTTTACTATTATTGATTTTTTGTTCATTTACTTTCAACACTTCAGCCATTGGTGATCCGACAACGTACGTTCTTTCTTTAGGAACACCTTCCCAATTCAAGTAATTTCTTGCATGCTCTGTGTAGCACAGATTCACATCACTCGTATGGTCAACGATTCGTCTATTGATTTCTTCTGGAAGATTTTCATCAAAACATCTATTCCCAGCTTCCATGTGGAATATTGGAATTTTAAGTCTCTTTGCTGAAATTACACTTAAACATGAATTTGTATCTCCTAGAACAAGTAGCGCATCAGGTTGCTCTTGAACCAAAATTTCGTAAGACTTCGCTAAAACATTCCCCATAGTTTGTCCCAAATTATCGCCTACAACATTAAGATAATGATCTGGCTCTCTAATACCCAAATCCTCAAAAAAAACTTGATTTAATGAGTAATCATAATTTTGTCCGGAATGTACCAAGATGTGTTCGAAGTATTTGTCGCTTTTTTTTATGACCTCAGATAATTTTATGATTTCTGGACGAGTTCCTACTATAGTCATTAATTTTAATTTTTTCATTATATTTACTCCCTACTCAAAATAATGTGGATAGAGATAAGCATGCTTGTCAATCCACTCCTTCATCTCAGCTACCATTACTTCATAACTAGGCACTTCGAATGAAAAATCTGTTCTGTTATTAATTAAAGACTTGTCCAGAGTAATAAATTCAGTTGGACGGATTTCGAGCCTATTATTTCTCAGATGTTTATTAAAAAGTTTAATTAAGCTGTATTTGTTAATTGTTTGATTGTTAACTAGGTTATATAACCCAGTTAAGTTCTCAGTAACTGCTTGTTCCATAGCCTTAGCAAGTGTTAGTGTGGTTACTCCTGTCCAAATTGCTTTATTAAAGCCATTTATCTGTCCGTCTTGCTTCATAAACCAATTGAATAAGCCAATTCCGTCCGGATTTATATCTGGGCCAATTATAGAATTTCTCAAAGTTAAATCCTTATCATTTTCTAATTCACCTAACGCTTTTGACCGATCATAAAAAGTCCCGCCATCTCTAAAAGAAGCTTCTGTATATCCACCTGTATTACCAGAAAACACACAGTCTGTACTCATGTGAATAATTCTGGTTTTCATTTCTTTAGTAAGATCACTCAAAAAATGTGGCAAATAACTATTCAATAATACAGCATTCGACTTATTATCTTCAGCATCCTGATTTAAAATGCCTATAGCATTGACGATAGCATCGTATTGCCCTTCTTTTATAATTTTTTTGAGGGATTTAAAATCAGTAACATCACCTATGATATTATTACAATATTCAAATTTTTTACGAGTAAAAGCAGTCACATCATGACCAGCTTCTTTCAAATAAATAGATATGGTATGGCCTGCCATACCACCTCCGCCTAAGACTAAGACCTTCATTAGTTTTTACTCCAGTTCATTAGTTCATCTTTTATGTAATCCAGTTTCAACAATTTCTCCTTAATTTGCTCAATGTTGAGTCTCTCTGTGTTATGGGAGTTATAATCCTCAACTTGTTGTAACTTTTCATTACCTTCTACAAAGTATTTATCGTAGTTTAAGTCTCGTTTATCAGCAGGAACCCGATAAAATCCGCCCATATCATTAGCCCCAACATGTTCTTCTTTTGTGAGAAGAGTTTCGTATAACTTTTCACCATGGCGGGTACCGATTATTTTAATCTCATTTTCAGCATCGAATAGTTCTTTCACTGCTTGTGCCAAGTCTCCAATTGTGGATGCTGGTGCTTTTTGAACCATAATATCACCAGCTTCAGCATTTTCAAATGCGAAAATCACAAGATCAACGGCTTCCTCCAAACTCATCAAAAATCTTGTCATACTAGGATCTGTAATGGTCAAGGGCTGACCGTTTTTGATTTGTTCAATAAACAATGGAATAACAGATCCTCGGGAAGCCATAACATTACCGTAACGCGTCCCACAAATTAAAGTCTTCTGTGGATCTACTGTTTTTGATTTTGCAACAAACACTTTTTCCATCATAGCTTTTGAAATACCCATCGCATTGATTGGATACGCCGCTTTATCTGTTGAAAGACATATAACTTTTTTAATTCCCATTTCAATTGCCCCTGTGAGGACATTATCTGTCCCCATTACATTGGTTTTTACAGCTTCTAATGGAAAAAACTCACAGGAAGGAACTTGCTTTAAAGCAGCAGCGTGAAAAACATAATCAACTCCATGCATAGCATTTTTTACACTGGCTAAATCTCTTACATCTCCAATGTAAAACTTCAATTTATCATTTTTATATATTTTTCTCATGTCATCTTGCTTTTTTTCATCACGAGAAAATATACGTATTTCTTTTATATCAGTATGTAAAAAACCTTTCATCACTGCGTTCCCAAACGATCCTGTTCCACCTGTAATCAATAACGTTTTTCCCTTGAACATGTATTAAATTCCCCTATCATTATTAAATTGCAAACCATTTATCCATTTTATTTAAAAGTGTTTCTTTATCAAAATTCTCTTTGTAATATTGAACCGCACTCTGAGCCATTTGAATTCGGTTATCTTCTGGCAAGTTAACAAGTTTAGTAATATTTTCTGCTAATCCTACGGCATCACCTGCATTACTGCACAACCCCGCACTGGCACTTTCGATAACATCTTGGATTTCTCCATCCGCGGAAACTAGTACTGGAACTCCGCATGCTAAACAGGATTGTGTCTTAGCTGGTAATGTTATAGAAAATACTTTGCTTTTTGACAAACTTATTAAAGTAGTATCACAAACGGCCATAAATTCAGGAATGCGGGTAGGTGGCTGTTTCCCTACGAAGTTAAAGAATTCCTCAACCTCATTATCATTTACCATCTCTTTTAATGTATCTTTAAAACGTCCATCCCCAACGATATTGAATCTTACATTTAGATTATTATCCTTCAATATTTTTGCTGCTGCTGGAAGAATATCAAGTCCTTGTGCAACGCCTATGTTACCTGCAAATATGATATTAAAAGTTCCATCTTGTGGAATTTCTGGTACATGTGCTTCAGATTCATCCAACGGTTTATAGTAATCCTCTGCGTATTGGGGCCAAAACTCTAATTTATCTTTATCTATTCCCCGATCTGCAATTGCCTGGACAAAGCTCTGAGAAGAGGTGAAAATTCTGTCACATCTTTTATAAATGTAGTCAACCATAGCACCAATAGCATTTAATATTTTCTTATTAGTAACACCAGCTACTATTTCGACATTCTCAGGCCATAAATCTGTGACATATAAATAACAAGGTATCTTCCTTTTTTTGGCATACCAAACACCTGGAAGAGCCTGGGTCATAGGTGAAACTTCGAATATATATACATAATCAGCTCTTATCTTTGTAAATAAATTCCAAAAAAAACCTGAAATAACAAAGGATACATAATTTAACGCTAACATAATAGATGAATTCCCTCGTGGAATAAGCGGAATTCGAATAATATCAATCCCTTTATATATCTCGTTTCTCTTTTCAAACAATCCATAATCTTTATAGTACTTACCTTGCGGATAATTGGGAATACCAGTGACTACAGTAACCTTATATCCTCTTTTTACCCACTCTTCACAAATATCATTGATACGGAATTGTTCTGGGAAAAAGTATTGCGAAATGACGAGAATATGTTTTTCCAAGTACAACCACCCTCTAATTCTCAGTATTTATTATTGATGCCTTTAAATCATTTAATTGGTAATCATGTTTATAAGATGAGATGTCTTGTGAATAGAGTAAGCTCCCGAACACTTTATTGATGACATTCACATTGCCGCCTAAACCAACTAAAAACGGGTTAAAGAGTTTTGTGAGCCAGATTTTCTTTCCCTTCACATCAGCAATGGTTTTTACCATTTCGGAAGTCTTTATGTATTCACGATTTTGTGGGAAGAATATGCCATTCTCTGAATGTTCGATCATCAATCGGATAAATTCCGTTAAATTATCGATATGCAGCATGCTTCTTTTATTTTCTATATTCGGAAATACAGGCGTGATCTTCGCGAACTTAGCCAAAAGCGGATAATTCCCTTTTGAATCTTTACCGTAAATCATCGGCGGACGGATAACGACAACATTAAATTCCTCCGACTGTAGTGGAAGGATTCCCTGTTCCGCTTGTAATTTACTGTTCCCATAGAAATTGATTGGTTCCGGTACAGTATCTCTTGTGATAACTTTGGTTTCCCCAATTTTACTGCTAGCTCCATAAACAATCATGCTGCTCATAAATATGAACTGCTTAACGCCTTCAGCCTTCGCTTTTTGAGCAACTTCAATGGTCAGGTCCCGGTTTACTTTGTAGTACAGTTCTTCTTGATCTGCTTTCGCATCCTGGTGGGCAATCCCCGCTACATGAAAAACAACATCGTATGTAGAGAAATCAAGTTCTTTCCATTCGCTATTTCTTGTACCTACAGTATCTACCTGATAGTCTTCTGGCCATTGCTCTACCCATTTTTCAAAAGAGGTGCCAATATAGCTATTGGCACCTGTAATCAATATTTTTTTCATTTCTATTGATTACCTCCTTCACTTAGCGCACCTGTACCGCCTTCAATAACTCCATCACTTTTCAAAACGCTTGTAATAGTTCCAACAAAGCATTTCACATCGAATGTGAAATTCATTTTTTGGATGTATTCCCCGTCCAGTTCAGATTTGACATCAATTGGCAGTTCATCACGGCCATTGATTTGAGCCCAACCGGTCAAACCTGGGCGCACATCATTTGCATTGTACTTGTCTCTTTCAGCAATCAGATCGTACTGATTCCACAGTGCAGGTCGTGGTCCGATGATGGCCATTTCGCCTTTGATGATATTGAAGATTTGAGGTAATTCATCAAGGCTTGTTTTTCTCAGAAATTTGCCCACTTTAGTGATGTACTGATCAGGATTTCCTAATAAATGCGTTGGTGTATCCTTGGGAGTATCAATACGCATCGTACGAAACTTCAAAATATTGAAATGCGTTTTGTTGATGCCAACTCTCTTTTGTTTGAAGAAGATAGGACCCGGTGTATCCATTTTTATTGCAATAAATAAAATTAAGAATAATGGCGATAAAATGACTGCGGCCAATACCGAAAAAACTAAGTCAATCACTCTTTTTACCTTCAAATACTCCATACAGCACCCCTATAAATATTTTTTTCTTCTTATAATTGTGTCTAAGATATAATCACATAAAGAAAATATCTTTCAGTATTTTAAATGATAACATTTCTACAACCATTTTTGCACAAAAATAGAAGTTTTTTTGAAGTTTTACTTAAATTTTACTTTTCAAAGCCGAATGATAAGAAAGCAAACGAATACATTATGAAGAAACTGTGAATTCACGAAATCCCATCTTTTGTTTTCGATTACGAAAACTAGAATAAAAGATTAATTACGACTTAGTGTTCTTAAGAATTCCACCGTCCTTATATTTGATGTCCTGCATTGTATCATTCCCACTCGAGAGTTTCGCTTTGTTAGTTCTTTCTTGCAAACCATACCTTATATTATAACCCTTTCCTGACAGATTTCTAATTTAATATTCCTATAATCATAATTTCAGGCAACACTTTTCGGATTGATTTTTTGCTTCGTTTAAGACAGCTCCGCCGGAGGTGCGCTACTTGCGCATCATTTTCCTCCGACAAACAGTCGCTCGTCGGATTTGGATAGCTGGCGGCAGCGTTGTTCTTCGATGAGGCGGCTCTTCGTCGGAGCTGGCTGGAGACGCGGCACCACTCGTATTTGCGACAGAAATCGCAACAATCGGTTGTAAGCCTATCCAATCCGATGAATACGGACTATACTGGAGCTATTGTTTCATTATCGAAGGGTTGGAGGAATGTTTTTCATGATCATTGACACACTGGCTAATTTGGAATTTTATAAAGGATTGAATGAGCAGCTCTATAAGGGACTGAAGTTTTTGAAAGAAACGGATGTTGCAGCTTTACCTGTAGGACGTTACGAGATCGACGGCGATACGGTGTTCGCGCTCGTGCAGGCGTACGAGACGCATCTGCCGGAGGAATGCCGTTGGGAAGCCCACTACAAGTACACTGACATCCAGTATGTGGTGGAAGGCAGCGAAAGGATGGGCTGGAAAACGCTGGATGGCGTCGTGAAAGCGGAGGATTGTCCGGAAGATGATGTTTACTTCTTTGAGTCTGATGGCGACCATTTCGTGCTGCATGCAGGTCAGTTCGCGGTGTTCACGCCGCAGGATGCCCACCGTCCGGGAATGGCAGTTGATGGGCCGGCACCGATCAAGAAGATTGTAGTAAAAGTGGCGATGTAACAGAAGATAATTGAAAAGCCGGGACAGCCTTTGCGCAAGCAAAACCTGTTCCGGCTTTTCGGTAGTCATGTTATGATGTTTCGTATCCTGGTAGCTCGGAACTCTGTCTTAGGAATTTAGTTGCAGCGCAACAAACTTATTCAAGTATAAGCGCCTATGGCATACGGGTAAAAACCAGCATTTTTAGGTTTGCTTGTTGCTTGTTTGAGCCAAAATGTGTCGTGTATGAAAATATGTGAAAAACCATATGATTATGGTGTTATCAGTTTTTCTTGCAATTTCAAAAGGATGTATTTGAAAACGGCAAGCAATATACACACAAATTTGTTTTTCACTTACTATCCATTTGGCCGAAACTGGCTATCATTTGAAAGACCGAAGGTTACAACAAAAAAACAAACTCCGCCGAAGTTGAAATACTTCTCGCTGAGTTTGTTTTTATTTTTATATTCACTCCAGATAAAAATATAAAGACTGCAGTAAGTAATCCACTTCGTATTTTTCTGCAATCTTGAAAAGTTGACGTTTCAGGGTTGCAAGTGTTCCGGTATTGTTCCGGTAGTTGGCGAGGTTCTTCTCGTATTGCTTGTGCTCGGTGTCGGTTGCGTGCTTCTTGAAGTAGCCCCAGACGTGGGCTGCGGCGTTTTCGGCGTAGCCGAGATGGGTTTCTGCGGCGAAGGCCGTGTCGATCAGGCGGTAGAATTCCTGAACTGGATAGGCTTCTTTGTCTTTCAGCAGCGTGCGGATGGCTTGATAGACCGCGGGCGATTTTTCGAGGATGGCGTACTTGTAGCGGCCCCACTCTTTTTCCAACAGCAATGGTTTTGGAACGGCTGTGGTCGCGTTCTGGCATTTGATGGCAGACAGGTTTTTGTCCTTCACTTCCAGCATGATGTCGATGGACGGATCTTCCAGGTGGTTGTGGAACTGCAGGAAAGTCTCCAGATCGATCGTATCGGTATGGGCGCCGGGCCGTTTGCCGGGAGCTTGTTGGGAGTAATGGATTTTCTGGCTGCCGTCCGCTTCTTTCCAAGTCTTGTTGGCTTCATCAATCCAGTATTGGTCGGTGCCTCCTGAAGGAGGTGAATTAATGGCATGGTGCAGGTTATCGTAGACGGCAGGGATCTGGAGTTGGTTCGCCAGTTTCAGGACGTCCTCGATGGTATAGAGCCGATCGTCGTTTTCGATGATGAGGCGTTTTTGGACGTTTTCGGGCAAGCGTCGAAAATTATCGGCGAAGCGATTCATTGCGGCTTCTTTGTCCCCGTAGATGCCGCCGACATGAAGAACGATTTTGTTGCTCGTATCGGTGCCGAGCGCTGTCAGGCTTTTGTCGTGATAGATCAGATCGGCGATGGCGCGCTCGACGACATCTTCGGTCGGCGAATTCAGCACGGTGTACTGGCCTGGGTGCATGGAGACGCGCATGCCGCTTTTGCGGATTTTGGCGCCGATGCGGTCGAAATCCTCCTTATGGATTTCCGGCCAATCGAGTGAATTGACCGGACTCGAACCGAACGGGATCAGATCCGAGCTGATGCGGAATAGTTTGATGTCGTTCTTGCAGTTGTAGTCGATCATCCGCTCCAGTGCGGCGAGGTTGTGCGCGGTCACCTCGGCCAGCTTCTCCGGGGTCGCATTCCGTTGCATGACGCTGCGGATGTTTGTGTTTGGTGTGCCGATGTTCAGACAGGCATAGCCGATGCTCATAGCGGGCCTCCTTTAGGATTTCTGGTAGATGTTTTTGTTTTCTTGGAATCAGCTCTCATGTCTTTCGCGGTAATCCTTCAGCAACTCGTCGAACATCCGGATGCCGTTGGCTGCACTGGTGGCATCGGCTGGGCTTTTTGCTTTTCCGTTCAGTTCGTCGACGACGGTTTGGATGAACGGCATGGCGACATGCTCCGGCGTTTCGAAAGTGTAGTTCGTCGTTTTCCCGTCCTTGATAAGGCGGATCCATTCGAAGCTCGTGCCTGCGAAGACCAAGGTCCCTTCCGAACCGATGATCGTCACTTCATCCAAGTCGAAGTCCGCGACATAGCACCAAGCTGCCGAGCCAACGACGCCGTTCGCGAAGCGGAAGGATGCCGACACGGTGTCCTCGACTTCATAGAGTCCGGCGCGGTTTTCAACGATGCCGGTCATCGCGGTGATGTCGCCGAAGTAATAGGCCAAATAATCGAGAACATGAACTTGGATATCCAGGTCCTTCCCGCCTCCTGCAGCCGATTGAAGGCGCCAAGGCAAGTTGTCTTTGTCGAAGTCTTCCGGAGCCGGCTGCTGGTATTGGCGGATTTCCACCAATTGCGGTTGTCCGATGGCTCCCTCATCCAGCAGTTGCTTGATTTTCTGGAATTTTTCGAGTGCCCGGCAGTAGAAGCTGACGAATACTGGCAAGTCTTTCTCTCCGGCTGCATCCAGTATCGCTTGGCATTCCTCGAATGTGCGCGCCATCGGTTTCTCGATCAGCGGCACCTTGTTCGCTGCAATCACTTGCATGGCATAGTCGAAGTGGGTGGTCGGCGGTGTGGCGATGTAGACAGCCGTGATTTCTTTGTCCGCCAACAGCTCCTCGACCGTTGCATATACCTGACCGTGACCATGACGTTTCACCCAATCATGCGCCTTGGCCTCCGTGCGGTTATATACTCCCTTCAATCGGGATCCGTTCGCTTTATAGAGCCCCGGCCCGCTTTTCTTCTCCGTTACATCTCCACAACCAACCATTCCCCATACAGTCTCTTTCATAGCCATCCCCTTTTCCAAGTTCGCTTGTTTAAGTATACAGCCTATTATACGCGACCGTAGGTTGGTTTACCTGCTGAGATGCCTCACACAGCAAAAAGCCCCCGAAGTGACTGAGTGCGTCGCTTCGGGGGCTTTTTGCTGCTTTGGATTGTTTGGTGCTGTTTGGACGGACGGGCTACAGGCGTGGTACCGTCCTGGGCATTCGCCCGACAGATTGGCGTTTTGTCTGGTGTTTGACATTCTTCGCCTTTCGTTCAGTCGACAGATTGGCATTCTCTCGGGTGTTCCGGATACCGTCCTGGGCGTTCGCCCGGCAGATAGGCGTTTTGTCTGGTGTTCGGCATTCTTCGACTTTCGTTCAGTCGACAGATCGGCTTTCTCTCGGGTGTTCCGGACACCGTCCTGGGCATTCGCCCGACAGGTGGGCTTTTCGTCGGCTGTTCGGCATTCTTCGCTCTTCGTTCAGCTGATGCCGTTGTTCAAAAAATAGATCAGCGTTTGCAGTTCGTTCGTCATGTCGACGTTCTGGACGCGGACGTTTCCCGGGACGGAGAGGCGGATCGGTGTGAAGTTCATGATGCCGTGGATACCGGCTTCCACCAAGCGGTCCGCGGCGTCCTGCGCCATTTCCTGGGGGATCGTCAGGATGGCCACTTCCAGTTGTTGGATGCGCAGCTGCTCCACCATTTCGGACATCGGGTAGACGGGCACGCCGCTGAGGATCTTGCCGACGATGCCTTCGTCGACATCGAAGGCGGCGCTGATGCGCAGATTGTTGCTGACGTGGAAGTTGTAGTTCAACAGGGCCTGGCCCAGATTGCCCACGCCGATCAGCGCCACATTGGTGAGCCGTTCCTGGTGGAGCTTTTTGTTGAAGAAATCCAGCAAAAATGCCACATCATAGCCGTAGCCCCTTTTGCCGGTCGCGCCAAAATAGGAAAAGTCGCGACGGATCGTGGCGCTCTCCACTTTGACCGCCTCGCCCAATTCGGTGGATGAGACCCATTTTTTGCCTGCCGTATGCAGAAAACCCAAGTAGCGGTGGTAGATCGGCAACCGCCTTGCCGAAGCTTTTGGAATGTCATTCGTCGTCATGTTGATTCTCCTTTTCTTTCTTCCTTCATATCGTAGCCCGCACGGACGCGGCTTTTTCGTGCAAAAAGCCGCCCGCGGATGGGGCAGCTAGCCCTTCTCCTCTTTGTGGGGGTCGGTAGCTTGACGCATCGGGCACTGGTCCGCGTCCGGATTTCTGTAGGCACAGGTTTTGTTCAACGGACACCCGGAGCACTTGCTGCCCTTTTTCTTGTCGCGGACGATTTTCGCGATGGATCCGGCAACGAAAGCGGCGATGATCAAAAACACAACGACATCTCCGAACATGGCGGTTCTCCTCCTTTGCATCTGCAGTTTATTTTTCTTCTTGCTTCTGGATCAGGTAAAAGATGATTCCGGCCATCAGCGCGACCGCGACCAGGCCTGGGATCACGCCGGTCCCGAAACTTCCGGTCGTCAGGAGCGTTCCGATTTGGTAGACGAAGTAGGCCAGCGTATAGCCCATGCCGAACTGGAAGCCGATTCCGGCCATCAGCCATTTGCTGCTTTCCATTTCGGCCCGCATGGCGCCGATCGCCGCAAAACAAGGCGGCGTGAACAGGTTGAACATCAGGTAGGCCAATGCCGAAGCCGAGGTGAGGCCCATCACGGCGGCCACATCCTGGGCGCCGGAGACGAGGACCAGTTCCTCGGTGTCGATGAAGTTGCTGATGCTGTAGACGACCGCCAATGTCCCGACGACGTTCTCTTTGGCGATGAAGCCCACCACGGCGGCCGCGGCAAGCTGCCACACGCCGAAACCGAGCGGGATCAGCAAGAAGGCGAGCGGACTGGCCAGGCTGGCGAGGATGCTGGTGTCTTCCATGCCCGTTTCCACGACCTGGAAGTTCCAGGTGAAGGTCTGCATCAGCTGGACGGTCACGTTGCACAAAAGGATGACCGTCCCCGCGTTCACCACGAAGGCTTTGCCTCTGGCCAGCATCGAGACGGCTGCCCGCTTCAGGCTCGGCACGCGGTATTCCGGCAGCTCCATGATGAAGTAGGATTTGGAAGGCGTGGCTTTCGTAATTTTCTGGATGATCCGGGCGCCGAAAACAATGATGGTGATTGCCACAAAATACATGGACGTCCCTACCCAGGCCGCATCCTCAAAGAAGATTCCGGCAAAGAGCGCGATGACCGGCAGCTTCGCGCCGCAGGGCATGAACGGCGTCAGCATCGCGGTCGTCCGGCGTTGGCGCTCGTCGCGGATTGTCCGCGTCGCCATAATGCCGGGGATGGCGCAGCCGGTGCCGATGACCATCGGGATGATCGATCTGCCGGAGAGTCCCACCTTTTTCATATGGCGGTCCATCACGACGGCGACCCGGGCCATGTAGCCGCAATCCTCCAGCAGGGCCAAAAGGAAGAACAGCACCATGATCAGCGGCAGGAAACCGATGACGGCACCAACGCCGCCGATGATCCCATCGAGCAGCAAAGCCCGCAACAAGGGCGATACGCCCGCGCCGATCAGTCCGTCCGCCCAGGTGTACAGGCTGTCGATCCAGCCGACCAGAATATCGGCAAAAAACGGCCCCAGATAGGTTTGCGATAGGGAGAACACGAAGTAGATGACGGCCGCAAAAATCGGGATGCCCCAGATTTTGTGGGCTACGATCCGGTCGATCGCATCGTGCCTCGTTTGTTTGGCGCTGTCGACCGTCCGGACTTCCACTTCTTTCACTAAGGCCGCGACAAACGCAAAGCGTTCACGGTCGACAGCCGCAGCAGGCGCGGCTGTTTCCGCTGCGGGGCTAACGGCAGGCCGGAAAGGCGCTGGCTGGTTTTTGCCAACGCTGGCGGCCGCTGCAGCGATCAACTCGGCAAGGCCTTTGCCTTCGATCGAAGCTGTCTCGACGACCGGGCAGCCCAGCCTTTCCGCCAATTTTTGCGTATCGATGGTGATTTCTTTGTTGTCCAACAAATCGCTTTTGTTCAAGGCGACAACCACCGGGATCCCCAGCTCCAACAGCTGCGTCGTGAACAGCAGGCTCCTGCTCAACTTGGTGGCATCGACGATGTTGATGATCACATCCGGCGCTTCTTTTTTGACGAAGTCGCGGGTGATGTTCTCCTCGCATGTGAACGCCGCCAAGGAATAGGCACCCGGCAGATCCACGACCCGGATCTTCTTGCCGGACTTGTTCAGTTCCTTTTTTACGTCCCCTTCTTTCTTGGCGACCGTCACGCCCGGCCAGTTGCCGACGTGTTCGATCTTGCCTGTGATGGCATTGAATAAAGTGGTTTTACCACTGTTCGGGTTTCCCGCAAGTGCAATGCGCATAATTGTCCTCCCTATCGCTTTATTTCCGGAACGGTCCGTCCAGCTTGGCGCTAGATCAGGATTGCTCTGGCCAGATCGCCATCGATGCTGTACCGGGCATTTTTGACGTGGATGATGTAATTTTCGGTCAAGGCCGAAATGACCGTCACGGTTTCGCCCTCGAAGCAGCCCAAGGTGCAGAGGAAATCCTTCATCCCTTCCTCGGATGCCACGATCCCTTTGATGACATAGGGATGATTGATTTCCGCATCGGTCAGGTTGCGCGGCCGCGGCGGATCGTCTGTTTGGTTTTTTTCTTTGCCGCCGAAAAGGCGTTGCATAAGTGAGCGTTTCATGGGGACCTCCTTGGTTGGTTTTATCGGTTTGCCTTACTTCGGCAGTATGGCGCCTGTTTTTGCGCTTTCGGATCGGCAGGCTTGAAGCACGGAAAGCGCAGAATTAGTGATATGATTCACATGGAATGCCCTTTTGTCCGTGCCAAAACCTGCTGATTAGGATTTAGGCCCGCTCAAGTGAGAATCATTCTCACTTGAACGAGCAAGCTAAGCCTATCCCTTTTTCAGCAGCGGTCAGCCTTTGAAAAGGGAAAAATGCCCCGCATCCAGCACACAGTCAAGTACGCTCTGCCTTCCGCGGGGGGTGTTATTTACGGGTCAATCCACAAGTTGTTTTGAAGCCAAGTTTTTTCTTTTCAGCCTGCTTCCGGTTGCGCGAAAAGCGTAGGCCAGGAAGTAGCAGGCGACGGCGATCATGACGATGCAGGCGCCGGATGGGATGTTGAGCCCGTAGGAGACCCACAGGCCGCTGATGCTGAAGAAGGCCCCGAAAAGCACCGCCAACAGCATGCGGTTCTTCAGCTGTTTCGAGAACAGGGCGGCCATGGCAGCCGGCGCCGTCAGCAGCGCCAGCACGAGAATGATGCCGGCCACGCGGATCAGCACGACCACGGTCATCGCCACCAGAACCAGCAGCAAGTATTCCAAAAAGATCGTTTTGACGCCGATGATGGAGGCGAACTCCTCATCGAAGAGATAGGCTTTCCAGGCGTTGAAGAGCGCGACCACGACCGCCAGCACAAGTGCGGTCACGAGCAGCATCAGCGTCAGGTCCGCCTGGGTCACCGACAGGATGTTCCCGAAAAGATAGGAATTCAGATCGGGCGGATAGCCCGGCATCAGTGCGATGAAGACGATGCCGAAAGCCATGCCCAGCGACCAGAACAGGCCGATCAGGATGTCCGCCTGCACGCCGCCCTTCCTTTTGATGGTGCCGATCCCGAGCGCTGCCGCGATGGCAAAAAGGAAGGCGCCGATGATGGGTTCGAACCCGAAGAAATAACCGAGGCCGACGCCGCCGTAAGCCGTGTGGGCGATTCCGCCGCTCATCATCACCAGCTTCTTCTCGACGATGATGACGCCGATGATGCCGCAGACGATGCTCGCCAGCAGGCTGGCGGCGAAAGCGTTCTGTAAAAATTGATATTCGAATAATGCCTGGATCATTTTGTACTTTCCTCCTCGTGCGCTTTCAGGACCCGGTGCGGAACGCCATGCGCGATCAGGTCGACCGGGCAGCCGTAGAGTTCGTTCACGACGCTTTCGTTGAGCTCGGGTTCGCCGTGGTAGACCAATTTTTTGTTCAGGCAAGCCAGCTTGCCCACTTCGGACGAAATCGCCATCAGGTCGTGGGTGACAAGTATGATCGTCATGTCGGCGTTGACTTCCCGGAGCAGCTGATAGATCTGGTTCCGCGAGTTGGCATCGACGCTGGCTGTCGGTTCATCCAGCAGCAGCAGTTTGGGCTCGACAGCCAAGGCTCTGGCAATCAGCAGCCGCTGGAATTCTCCCCCCGAGAGTTCGGAAATCTGCCTGTTCGCCAGATGGCCGATGCCGACGCGTTCCAGTTGCGCAGCGGCGATCGCTTTGTCCGTTTCGGAATATTTCCTGCACAAGGATAAGCCCGGTTTCAGCCTGCCGGTCAGGACGACTTCGAACACGGAGATCGGGAAGCGTCTGTCCATCGCCCCGAATTGCGGAACAAAGCCGACCGCAGCCCGGTTCTTGCCCGGCTCCTGGCCGTAGATGCGGACGTTGCCGGTTGTGGGTTGGATCAATCCGAGGATGGCCTTCAGCAAAGTCGACTTCCCGCCGCCGTTCGGCCCGATGATGCCCAGGATTTCCCCGTGCGCCACCTTCAGACAGACATTGGAAAGTGCGGCTTCATCCCCGTAGTAGACGGACAGGTTGTCGATCTGAAGGGCTGTTTCCGTCATTGCATAGCCTCCGCCATGGTCGCTGCCATGTTCTGCAGATTCGCGATGTAGTCCGGCGCTAACGGCGCCAGCTGGATCGTTTTCCCGCCGATCTCTTCGGCGAAGGCTTCGGCCTGGCTGCTGTCCATTTCTTCCTGATAGAAGATGACCTTGATGCCTTCCGCTTTCGCCAGGTCGACCATCTCCTGCAGATGCTGGGCGGTGGCTTCTTTGCCGTCCTGTTCGAGCGCGTGCATCGTCAGTCCGTAGTCCTCCGCGATGTAGCCGAATGCCGGATGGTAGACGATGAATTGCTTGCTTACGACGCCTTCCAGGGCCGTTTTGATTTCCTGGTCGACTTCATCCAGCTGCGCCAGATAGTCGGCCGCATTCTGTTCGTACAGTGCCTGGTTGTCGGGATCGAGGGCGCTCATTTCCCTGGCGATCGCCTCCACCATCACTTTTACGCGCTTGGGCGAAAGCCAGATGTGCGGATCCCTCCCGCCGGATTCAAAAGTCCGGTCCGGATAGACGGCTGCGACTTCCTCGGCCAGCGGGACGACTTTCACATCGCCCGCGTTGGGCAGGATGTTGGCTTCCTCGGTCGCCACCCCGATCGAGAAGTAGAGCGCGGCGTCGCCGAACGCTTCCATCTCCTGGGCGGTCGGTTCATAGTTGCCGGGATTGCTGCCGGGCGGAATCAGCGTCACGATATCCACCGTGTCGCCGCAGACCGCTTCCACAAACGTCCGCTCCGGCACGATCGACACAGCCACGACCGGTTTCTCCGGCTCTGACGCTGACGTTGCCTCTTCGGTCGCCGTATCGCTGCAGCCGGCCAAATAGGCGGTGCTCAGCAGCAGGGCGGTCCCGACTAATTTTTTGAGTGTTTTTTTCATTTTGTGTTTCTCCCCTCTTGGCGCTGTCGCCGCAGTCCCCGTGGTTCCCGTAAGGAGCGGGCGGAGCGAGCAAAACCAAAGAGGCTATCTCCGGATGAAATAGCCTCCTTGGTGCTTTCAGCGTCTTCCTTTAGTTCCTTTTATTGTTTTCAAAACGTGCTTCCGGCGTGTTTACTTCACTTCGCGGAAAGTTGCGCGTCTGCGCAGCTTCGGTGAATACTTTTTCATTTCCAGACGGTCAGGATTGTTGCGTTTGTTTTTGCTGGTCAAATACAGGCGTTCCCCTGTCTCGACGCATTCCAAAATGATGTTCAGTCTCATGGTGTGCATTCCTTTCTTTCTGAAGTTTTTTTGTCAGCTTTGCCTTAGCTAAGGCTGCCCGGAATGCCCGGGCCTTTGTGGGTTCAGGCTCACCAGCTGGCTTTTTGCACCCCGGGGATCAAGCCCTGGTGCGCGAGCTGTCTGAAGCTGATCCGCGACATGCCGAATTTGCGCATATAGGCTCTCGGTCTGCCGTCGATCAGATCGCGGTTTTTGTAGCGGTTCGGATTCGAATCCTTCGGCAATTTCGCCAACGCCTGATAATCTCCGGCGGCTTTCAGTTCCATGCGCACCGCTGCATATGCCTCTATCGCTTCCCGCTGTTTGCGGGCTTTTGCAATTTTTGATTTTTTCGCCATATAATCTTCCTCTCTATGCTCAGAACAATCCGTTTCACGATCCGTTTCGATGTAAAACGTAACAATTACGATTTATAAACGAAATTTATCATACTGTAAATGGATTGTCAATCTAAATAAATCTGAAATTCCATTCATATGATCGTCCTTCACGACAGCCTCGTGACAGGGTTACAATCCGACCCTAAGAAAAGCTTGACAACAGAAAAAATTACAGATACGATTTAAATCGTAATTATTACGTTTTGTAACTATAGCGGCATCAACAACAGGAGGAAGCATGGAATTCAATGTTTGCTTATCAAAACTGACAAAAAATGGGTACAAACCCACTTCCCAAAGAAAGGCGCTGATCCGAATGTTTTTGGAAAACAGTCGGACGATGCTCTCGGCCAAAGAAGTCCGAAACTACATCACGCATTTGGCAGGAAAACAGGCCAGCTTCGGGAATGTCTATGACAATCTGTATCTGCTCTGCACTTTCGGCATCATCGGCAAAACCGAATATTGCGGGGAATCGTTTTTTTACCGGAAGGAAACGACCGAAAAGGATTCGGTGATGTTCATCTGCACCAACTGCAGGAAAATCATGTATCTTTCGAGCGAATTGTTTGGACAGTTTCTGAATAAAGAAAAAGAGGAACATGCTTACCGGGTCCTCAGCCAGAAATTTGAAATTTATGGCTTGTGCCCGCAATGCCGGCTGGCCGGGTAAGGACCCTAGCTGTCAAACGCAGGCTTAGCGGATGTATCAGAATAGAATACAGGTGTCTTAAGAGAGGAAGAATAGTTCAGATGAAACAATCGATTCCCATTACGGTATTAACCGGTTATCTAGGCTCAGGAAAAACCACCTTATTGAATCACATTCTCCATGGCGATCATGGCTTGAAAATTGCGGTCATTGTGAATGATATGGGGAGCGTCAATGTGGATGAAGCGCTGATCAATCAAGGCGGGTTCAAACGGACAGAAGAAAAATTGATTTCGATCGCCAATGGCTGCATTTGCTGTACATTGAGGGAAGATTTGATCGTTGCGCTGGATTCCCTGGCGCAGCTCCCGGATATTGACTACATTGTGATTGAGGCATCAGGAATCAGTGAACCCATCCCGATTGCCCAATCGCTGACGCTGCCGGAAAATCCTTTGGGGATCGATCTGACCGCTCAGGTCCACTTGGACACGATGGTGACCGTCGTGGATGCTAAAAGAATCTGGGATGACTTTGGCTCCGGTCAGCCGATTGTTGATCGGCAGAAGGAAAGCGTTGATGAGGAGAACCGCGACATCCGCGATCTGTTGATTGACCAGATTGAATTCTGCAATGTCTTGATTCTGAACAAATGCGATTTGCTGGAGGAATGGCAAGCCGAAAAAATTGAAACATTGGTCCATTCGCTTCAAAGGGAAGCTAAAATCATCCGCTCAATCAGATCTGAGATTGCATTGACTGAAATACTGAACACAAACCTTTTTGATTTAGAGCAAATGAGTTATGCAGCCGGCTGGATTAAGGAGCTGGAATTGGGCTATCAGGATCATGTCCCGGAAACGGAAGAATACGGCATTTCATCCTTTGTCTATCGAAGCAACCTGCCAATGGATGCGGGACGCTTTAACACCTTCCTTGAAAAGCATTTCCCGGCCTCGGTTGTCCGCTCGAAAGGCTTTGTCTGGTTTGCGCAGCATAGCGATTTCTCTTCCTTGATGGAAACGGCGGGCAATCACGTCGACATTTCCCCATTGACTTATTGGTTGGCGACATTACCGAAAGCCGAGCGCATGCAGGTATTCTTAGAGGATCCGGAAATAAAAGAAAGATGGCATCCTGTGTATGGTGATCGCCTCACAGAGATCGTCTTCATCGGCATCGACATGCACCAGTCCGGCATCGAAGCAGCGTTGGATTTATGCTTAGTCGGTGAAGATGCCTTGCAGTCAGGTCTCTACAGCAAGACAAGTCCTTATCCATGGGAAGTCAGCAGCCTGTAAGTTCGATTCCGTGTACCGGCTTTTCTGCGGGAAATCCGGCCGTACCCGCATCTTCAGCCGACAGCCCTGCCTTTTGTCGGCTGTTCCGAATACCGTCCTGGGCGTTCGCCCGACAGGCCGCCTTCGGCCGGCTCTGTTCTGCTTTCATCATTCTGCGTTCAACCGACGTTTTTGAGATTCGTCGGCTGTTCGGTAATCTTCGTGATTTATTTGGCCGACGAACGAATTTTTCGTCGGTTGATTGTTAATTCCCGCCCAACGAATAGCCAACGCACACGCACTTTATCGACTGGTCGAGACAGAGATTGTGATACTAGCTTGGGCTTAACCCGGCACGCAGACATGTGTTGGCAGTGATTGAACTATTTTTCATGATCAATAGTTGCTTCATTATTTTCTTTGGAATATTCCGTTAATTTTAGAACATACTTATCTTTCACAGTTCAAAAAAAAGCCCAGAAGATCATAAGATTTTCTGGGCTTTTTCTATTGTGCTTCAGCCTAAATGGCAACCATAAGATCGAGTTCTTGATTATTCAGCATTTTATCTGTCACTTGCCCAGAAATGGTTAGTTTCACTTTATTGTGAGAAGCGGCTTTTTTGTCAAAAATAACGTTATTAATTTCAAAATCCGCATGCTCAAGCAACATGTTTTTAACAAATTCAGAGTAGAATGCCGGGACATAGCCGATAATCCCATCACTATCTTTTACAGCTACAGCATCTGCATCTTCTTCATTATTTGCATCTACCTCAAGATAGATATCATTCAGGTCATTGATCACTTTTCCGGCGGTATTCCAATGTCGCCATCCTCTGACGTAGAATTCAAACACAAATTGATTCCCCTCTCGACGAATGGGTTCGACAAATTCGTAGCTATCCGAAATTAACCTTCCTCCCGTTGCAGCGAGAATTTCAAATTCAGAACTCTCTTTGGATAAGTTGTTCAATTCGAGTAAAGCTACATAATCTTGCCTTGATTTATTAGGCAATCTCCTTGCAAATGTGCTGAACAGTTTTTTCGAGTAATATGTTTTTTCTGTATCGGGAAACGACGGATGCAGGTGGTACCCATTAGCAATAGCTTCTTTCAACCCTCGTTTTTCTTTCTTGTTCTCATAAGAAAAAGCGTATGTACTATCTTCCAATAGGAATAAATTGGCAACGTGGTACCATTGTCTTGTTTTTTGATTTTGCCATAATAGGCATAATTCATTTAATTCTTTGGAATGCATTTTCATTCATCCTCCTTAAACGCATATTCGAAGAATAATTTTGTCCTCTTCTCGATCATAATCCTTAGCAGTTTTATTCGATTTTTGCTCATTAAGCTATCGTCAAAATCAGCTAATACATTATCAATCATTTCATAGTCTGGTATATGGAATTTTCTCATTGTACTTTTCAAAAGTGTGGGATTATATGTTTTCAATACTGGATACATCTCACTAACCTTGGCTCTTTTTTTACCATTGATAGAGAAGCATGTTTTAGCTCGATTGATATAACCATCAATCATGTTGTTGTTTTTCAACATTTCTTCTACCCTATCTTCGGAAAGACCATTGAGTAAAGAGGAGCCATTATCGTACAGTGGCGCAAAACTAGCATTGTTACCAGAATCATATAAGATTCCCCAGTTTTCACAGTGTCTATCTTGATTGCCTATGATTGAATCAAACACACACATTTCATAAAAGCTGTCCAGCATTCCGTATTTATTAGAAATTTCCAAGGATTTGTCCAAAGTGTATTGCAACAAATCATCTTTATCAAAGTTTGGATCATAGTAATCTATGATTTCTTCAAACCTTTCCCCATTTTTCCGGTTCACAAAGCTCTTGGTTAGTACGCCTATTTCATCTTGCTTAAGTGCTATATGTGTCTCAGGAACTTTAAGTCCATAAACTCGGTCTGCCAACATTGCCGCTACTATTTCAGCATACAATTCGCCTTCAATTTTAGGTAGTTTAAACAAGAATACTTCCTCCGAAGGATTCTTAACCCAATATTTGGTTCTGGAGCCGGTAGTATTTCTATCGACTAAAACTTCCCACTTTGAAATATCGATTACTTCCATCATTAAACTCCTCGTTGGGTATGGTTCTAACTTAATATTTTATACCTAAATCGAATAGAATACAAATAAAGTTGATTTCGCGTGAATTTTTGCCGTGTTTGTGATACCGTCCTGGGCGTTCGCCCGGCGAGAGGAGACAGCCGGTGTTGAGCGAATGCAATGTGGTGGAGCCGCGGGTGTCGGCTGTTCGGCATGTTTCATGTTGCGTTCAGCCGACGCTTTTGGGTTTCGTCGGCTTTTCGGTATTTTTCGCCCTTTGTTCAGCCGACGCCCCTGCTTTTCGTCGGCTGTTCGGTAATCTTCGCTCTCCGTTTAGTCAACACCCTGGTTTTTCGTTGGCTGTTCTGTATCATTCATTTCACGATCAGCCGACACCTTCGCGTTTCATCTCCAAAAACAACCGAATGTCAACAGAAAAGGCTCCCGCCGCGGCGGGAGCCGTATTTGTATTGCTGTATTAGATGAACAGGTTCAAGTTGGCATCCATCGTGTCTCCGATGTAAGCTGCTACACCGCCGAAGTCTACGCCTTCGATGATTTCCTCTTCTTTGATGCCCATGATGTCCATGGACATTGTGCAGGCTACCATCTTAACGCCCATTTTTTGTGCTTGGGCGATCATTTCCGGCAGGCTGTCGACGTTCTTTTGTTTCATGACGGCTTGGATCATCTTCGATCCGACGCCGCTCATGTTCATTTTCGAGATCGGCAATTGGCCTGCGTGGTTCGGCAGCATGATGTCGAACATTCTTTCCATGCCGCGTTTCGCCACATTGACTTTTTTCGGACGCTTGATGACGTTCAGACCCCAGAAGGTGAAGAACATTGTCACTGGCTTGCCGTAAGCCGCCGCTCCGTTGGCGATGATGAAGGAAGCCAAAGCTTTATCCAAGTCCCCGCTGAAGACAACCATTGTCGCGCCATCTTTCGTTTCCTGCAGGACCGGTGCTTGTGCCGCTTGGGCTGCCATTGCCGCAGCGTTGAAGCCGGCTGGTGTAGCTGCTGGAGCCGCTGCGCCCGCTTTGCCTTTCGCCACGTGGGCACGGACGATTTTGCCGTCGATTTCTTTCGAGAGCAGCGTGTTGCCGGTGTTCTTCGTCCAGGCAGCGATGTCCGCCAGGAAGCCGAAGTCGGATGCTTCGATGATCAGTTCCTGACCGTCGACCATTTTGTCCATGTTCTCTTTGACTTTCAGGATCGGACCCGGGCACTGCAGTCCGCAGGCATCGACTTGGATCGTGTTGCCGACCGGTTGGGCAGGCTTCGCGTGTGTCGGTTCCACATGCACAGCTTCTTCCGGCGCTTCCTCTTTATAATTCAACGTTGTGTTCGCTTGTTTGTAGGTCTTGTAGCCGCCGTCCAGGTTCTTGACGGTGAAGCCGTTCTGCATCAGGATGCGGGCTGCGTTGTAGCCGCGGTGGCCGACTTGGCAGAACACATGGATCGTTTTGTCTTTCGGCAATTCGCTCATGCGCGCACGGACGTCGCCCAACGGAATCGTGTAGGCATCGCCCAATACGCCGGTCGCCAACTCGAAGTCTTCGCGGACGTCCAGGAAGAACGCGCCGCTTGCGATCAGGCCGTCGACTTCATGCCACTGGAACGAATCGACTTTGCCTTCCAAGATGTTGGAAGCTGCGTAACCTGCGATGTTGGCTGGATCTTTTGCGGATGAATACGGTGGTGCGTATGCCAATTCCAAATCCGGCAAATCGTAGACTGTAGCGCCCAATTTCATGGCTGTCGCGATGACATCGACGCGTTTTTCGACGCCTTCCATCCCGACTGCCTGCACACCCAAGATTTTGCCGTCCAGGCCGAACAATAATTTGATGTCCAACGGCGAAGCGCCTGGGTAATAACCAGCATGGGAGTTCGGATGAATGTGGACCACTTTATAGTCGGTGCCGCAACGTTTCAAGGTTTTCTCGTTGTTTCCGGCTGCCGCCACCGTCAATTCGAAGACTTTCGCGACCGAAGTCCCCATCGTGCCTTTGTAGCGGACATCCATGCCGTTCAGGTGGTCAGCCACCAAGCGGCCTTGACGGTTGGCTGGCCAAGCCAACGGAACAACAGTCGGGCTGCCGTTGACGAAGTCGGTCACTTCGATGACGTCCCCTACCGCAAAGATATCCGGATCGGATGTCTGCAATTGGTCGTTCACGACGATCGAACCGCGTACGCCCGTCTTCAGACCGGCATCGACTGCCAATTCGTTCTCCGGTGTCACACCGATCGAAAGGATCGTCATGTCGGTATCAAGGACTTTGCCGCTGTTCAAGCGGACTTTTGAGCCGTTTTCTTCGAAGGCTTTGACTCCGTCGGAAAGGATCAGTTGCACGTTATGCATATCGATGTGCGCATGGACGCCTTGTGCCATTTCGAAGTCGATCGGTGCCATGACCTGATCGCTCATTTCGACCAAGGAAACTTGGATGCCCAATTCCCATAGGTTTTCCATCATTTCCAAACCGATGAAGCCGCCGCCGATGACTGTCGCGCGTTTCACTTGGTGCTCCGTGATGTAGGCTTTGATCTTGTCCATATCCGGGATGTTGCGCAAAGTGAAGACGTTTTGCGCGTCCTCGATGCCGGTGATGGCCGGTTTGATCGGTCTTGCGCCGGTCGAGATGATCAGCTTGTCGTAGCTCTCTTCCGTCGTAGCGCCTGTTTTAACGTGTTTCACTGTGATTGTCTTCTTGGCCGGATTGACCTTCACGACTTCGCTGAAGTTCTTGATGCCGATGTTGAATTTCTTCGCCATGCCGCCGACAGTCTCCAACAACAGGTTATCGCGCTCTTGGATCGTGCCGCCGATGTGGTAAGGCAAGCCGCAGTTCGCGAAGGAGATGTATTCACCCTTTTCGAAAATGACGATTTCGTCCTCTTCGTTCAATCTTCTCAAGCGTGCCGCTGCAGTCGCCCCGCCGGCTACGCCGCCGATGATCACAATTTTACGTTTCATTTATATTAATCCTCATTTCACAAAGTTTTTTGGTTTCGGTTATCTGCTGATAATAATACCCCGGTAGGTATAATTTGTAAAGAGAAATGTGTCGAGAATGTTAAAAAACTTTTGCACAAAGTCTGCGACGGCCCGTGGGTGCCGCGTTCTCCGACGACGATTTCTCTCGTCGGAGGTGGGGCTCCGGTGACCCGCTCTCCTCCTGTTACCGGTCTCTGGCCGGAGCTAAGCGCGCAGCCTGATGCTGTCCTCCGGCGAACGACGGCTCCCCGGAGGTACGACCTTCGCACTCTCGCCTGCTCCGGCGAAGCAAACCCTAACAGGTGCTAGCGCCTTCCTCCGGTGAGCGCCCTTCTCAACGGAGTTGGGCTCTTCGATATTCATCTTCCTCCTATTACCGGAACCTAGCCGGAGCTGAGCGCGGATTCGCAGTCTGTACTCCGACGAACGAAAGCTAGTCGGAGGTGAGAGTTTGGCGATCTCGTCTGCTCCGGCGAAGCAAACCCTAACAGGTGCTGGTGCTTTCCTCCGGTGAGTGCCTTTCTCAACGGAGTTGGGCTCTTCGGTATTCATCTTCCTCCTGCGAGAGAATGTTAGCCGGATCTAAGCGCGGATTCGCATACTGTCCTCCGGCGAACGACGGCTCCCCGAAGGTACGAATTTCTCCCGAGCACCAGCTCCGGCGAAGCAGACCCCCATAGGAGCTGGTGCCTTCCCCCGGTGAGCGCCCCTCTCGACGGAGTTGGGCTCTTCGGTATTCGTCTTCCTCCTGCAAGCGAATGTTTGCCGGAGCTGGGCGAGCGGTCGGATACTGTACTCCGTCGAACGACCCCTAACAGGAGGTACGGACACCTTCCCCGCACCAGCTCCGGCATAGGCCGCGCTCGTCGGAGTTGCGCGGCCGTGGAACGCCCTGTCGCAATTCTGCGATTATTAGATGCCAAGCGCGCGGAACTTTGGTATACTTTGCTTAAGAAAGCAATCGTGAAAAGAAAGAAGGAAATACAATGGCATCAGCATTGATCGTATACGCAAGTTTGACAGGAAATACCGAAGAGATCGCAGATATCGTCGCAGACCAATTGGAAGCGTTGGGCGTGGACGTGGAAGTTAAGGAATGTACGCAAGTTGCACCGGAGGACTTCTTGGAATATGACATGAACATCATCGCGACTTACACATATGGAACGGACGGCGACCTGCCTGACGAATTCATGGACTTCTATGAAGAGATGGAAGACGTCGATTTCACTGGAAAAATCGCTGGCGTTGTCGGCTCCGGCGACACATTCTATGAATATTACTGCAAAGCTGTCGATGATTTCGAAGCGCAATTCAAGAAATTCGGCGCGACAATCGGCGCAGAAAATGTCAAAATCGATTTGAACGCCGAAGAAGAGGACATCGCCAACCTGCAGAAGTTCTCTGAAGCGATGGTAGCGGCGCTGAACAAATAAGCAACACCCTTCATTACAGCAATAATAAAAGCAAGAGTCGGCATTCGGGAATCCCTGGGTTGGCTCTTCTTTTTTCAAAACCAGAAAAACGTTTCCATTATACGCGGAAACCACAGAAACAAATGCATTTACTTAATATCGAGGGAGGAGGATCTACATGGACGTGGGGATGGAATATGAAATATTGATGCTCCAGCTAGGGTCGTTGGCCCGCAAGCTTTTCAATGCCGAGGAGAATCTTTCGAAATACCAGGAAGCACTGGAAAAAGCCATTGCGACGTTGGAAAAGGAGAACCGCGACCTGGAACGGCTGCGCCACGATAGTTTTTCGAACACCTTGCTGAAGCTCTTCGGCAACTTTGACCGCCGCTATGACAAGGAATACCGCGAAATCATCAGCGCCAAAGTCGAATTCGATAAGGCCTACGCGATGAAGATCGCCGCCGCGCGCAGGGTCAAGGAAGTCGAAGCCGATATCGAAGAGAAGAAACTGCGGCTGCGCAACATCAAGGAAGACGTCCTGCGCAAACATCCGGACATGAACCAGGTCGTCAGCGAACGCCAGCAACAGATTCTGGCGCTGCAGCACGAATGGCGCGAAACGAACGAAGCCGAGCAAGCCGGCCTGGCGGTGCTGGAATCCCTCTCGGACATCATCACCGGCCTCGATGCCGCCGATGCCATCTCGACCTGGGACCTGATCACCGACAACAGTCTGATCCTGGATTTTCTGAAATATGATAAATTGGACGCCGCTGAAGCCTCATTGCTGCATCTCGAACAGACCGTCTACACTTTTGCCCGTGAGCTGCGCGACCTGGATTTCGTCTTCGAAACCGACCTCGAGACCATCTCCTCCACCCAGCGCGCCCTGGACATCTTCTTCGACAACCTCTTCTCCGACTGGGGAACGAAAGTTATCATTGAGAAGAACATCGAAAACCTGAAGAAGCTGCAGGACAGCACCGAAGATGTCATGGAAAGTCTGGCGGAGAAGAAACGCGAACTCGCAACGACGCTCGAAGTGCTGGCACTAGAGGATGACACAGTAGGTTGAAATGAATATGAATGTGAAGAACCGACTGGCCCAATGCCCTTCGGTTCCTTTTTTTATACTCTCTCGTGCTAAACTCCTACATATTTTAGGGATTAAAGAGTTCAAAACCCCAATATCAGAACGTAAAAACAGGACTTTCCGTTTCGAAAGTCCTGCTCCATGTAAAATCTTTTCAGAAAATATTTCATCATTTAGTGATGCACTCTAAAGATTCAGTAATTTTGATAATCATTTACTAAATCAGTAAATTCATTACTACATCAAGCTCCGGTACAACCCGATAATTTCTTCGATGGATGTATCTCTCGGATTACCCGGTGAGCATACATCTCGGAAAGCATCTTCCGCAATTCGTGGAATATCATCTGCTATAACTCCCAATTCAGATATCGTAGCTGGAATACCGACTTCCGTACTCAAATCAGCTATAGCTTTGCACGCCGCGTTTCTGGCATCTTCAATACTTAGTGTTTCTGCACCGTCCACACCTAATACTCGGGCGATGTCCCTATATTTCTCTCCTGTAAAATCCTTGTTGTATTCCATCACAGTTGGCAATAACGATGCGCATGCGACACCATGAGGAATGTTATACCATGCTGATAATGGATGAGCCATTCCGTGTACTAAGCCTAATCCAACATTCGAGAATCCCATACCTGCAATATATTGCCCCAACGCCATTTTTTCACGCGCTTCGGGATTTCCATTTACCGAATCTTTCAAGGATTTACCAATAACTTCAATAGCTTTAATATGCATCATATCAGTCATTTCCCATGCACCTTTAGTTATATAACCCTCGATTGCGTGAGTCATCGCATCCATACCGGTCGATGCACACAGACCTTTTGGCATTCCCATCATCATATCACTATCAATAAACGAAACAATTGGGATGTCATGTGGATCTACACAGACAAATTTACGGTGATTATTTTCATCTGTAATGACGTAATTGATTGTTACTTCAGCTGCAGTTCCTGATGTAGTTGGTACTGCTAAAATTGGTAAACAGGGATTTTTTGTATCAGCTACCCCTTCTAAGCTCAGTACATCTTCAAATTCTGGATTAGTGATTATTATCCCGATAGCTTTTGCCGTGTCAATTGGAGAGCCCCCTCCTAATGCAATGATACAGTCAGCATCCATACTTTTTACAAATTCCACACCGTCTTTAACATTTTGAATAGTAGGATTAGGGACAATACCATCATAAATTGTATACTCAATTCCCTCTTTATCCAGTAGATCTGAAACTTTCGTTGCCACTCCATACTTAATCAAATCTTTGTCAGTAATGATGACAGCCTTTTTGAAATTACGTTTTTTAAATTCAAAAGGAACACTTTCGATTGCGCCCTTACCGTGATAGGATGTTTCATTTAAAATCATTATGTTTGCCATATTTCATTACCCCTTTGTTATCATATTCACAAGAAAATAAATTTAAAAAGGGAGTTTCCTCCCCTCTTAAATGATTAGTTTTTAATTATTCCTTCTTTTGGAACAATATTAAAGAACTTACATAGCTCCAATAATTCTGGATTGGTTATTCCCGTGGTTATTCGCTTGTCAAATGTAGCCATATATATTTTTGCAGCTTTATTAACTGTTTCTATTAAACCAAAAGCATCGTTCAAACTACTTCCTGAGGCAAGGATACCGTGATGAGCCCACACTACGATTCGGCAATCCTTCAATTTCTCTGCAGTCGCTAGCCCAATCGCTTCATTACCACAAACCATCCAAGGGAGAACCCCGATTCCGTCTGGGAAAACAACGATACATTCTGTGATTAACCCCCATAAAGTTCTAGTGAAGGAGTCATCATCCAACTCATGGACAAATGTCATTTCTGAAATTTCTGTAGCATGATTATGAACAATCACACGATGCGTTGGATCCACTTCCAGACGTGCACTATGAGATAAAAGATGCATATAAATTTCGCTTGTTGGTTTATTGCCATTCTGGAATCCAGCCAAAATGGAATAGCCATTTTTTTCAACTTTGATTATTCCGACAGTTTCAGATATATTCTCCCTGACCAAGCGGAAATTACTGCCTGAAGCTGTAATCATGATATGCTTACCGATTAAGTTGCTGGGAATATTCTCTAGTTCAATAAATACAAGTTCATCGGAAAAATCAATTTCGCTAACTTCTTCGTCTGATAAAATATAGCTGATATTCCCGCCATTTTTCTCATCCCACCCCATGTTCCACATCGTATAGGTTAATTCACCCAACTCTTTGACGGCCTCATGATCTGCAAACTGTGTCATTTTTAATTTAACTCCTTTTTTCTTTTAACGTATTCTGCATGTTTTATGTCCCAATTTTTATCAAATTTTGCAAACAACAAATCATACGCAAAATGCTTTATCAGTAACATCAAAACAAATGCAGCTACACTAAGAACCCAATTCTTAAACAAAAAGCTGTACGCAAGCATCAGCACATCTACAATAATAATGCTGACCCAAAATAATTTTGATTCTTTCATATCAGTCATTTTCTATAGTTGCATTGTATTTTTTCTTGCTCTGATACATCCAATAGAATAAGCCCATCCACGCTGCTAATATAACAATTCCGAGTATATTACCTGAAAATGCTGTAGAGAATAAGAATCTGATGTCAGGACCTTCAAATGTACTCCAGGACAATAATTTCCCTTCATTTACTGTTGCTGCACCTGTTTCATTTGCCAAACGAGTAATGTATGGCGCAAAATAAGTAGCTCCATATAGGAACATTGGTGCAGAAATAACACCGTGGAATATCATTCTTCCAAGGTTTGCATCGGTCAACAGTAACGCTCCGATTACAAATGAAAGGTTAATGATGCCTGCAAATGGTAACACTGTATTTCCAGGAAGAATGATCGCCATGATCAGCAATACAGGAATCGTGATGATTACTGCTACCCATAATTCGTTACGTCCGGCAAGAATGGGCCAATCCAGACCAATGTACACTTCTTTTCCAGAGAATTTGTTTTTCATGAAATCCGAAATTGCTTCGGAGATTGGTGATAGTGCTTGAGAGAACAATTTTGAAACCATCGGGAAAAGTGTCAATGCTGTTGCTGCCTGAATTGCAAGCTGTAAAGCACCTGAGAAACCATATCCAGCAGCTAATCCTAACAGAAATCCAATGATAGCTCCCATAACTGAATTTTCACCAAAAATACCAATTTTCTCTTTTAATGAATCTGCATCCAACGGTTTGTTGAAGAATGGAATCTTTTTCAAGAGTTCATCTATTGGAAAAAGGATAGTGGCAATCAAAGTAACGAAATGTGGCACTGTGACACCAGGAATCCCTGTTAACTTTTCAACCTCTGGTCCCCACATATCTCCAGCCTTCAATTCTAAAATAATTTGAATTGAAGCTGCTACAAATCCCCAAAGTACATTTCCAGTGATATAAGAAATCATTACCGCTGTAAATATTTTGTTCCAAACGTTCCACATATCAACATTCAAGGTTTTTGTTTTATTGAACATCAATAACAAAATGTTTATTCCAATCGTTAGAGGGAACATTAAAAATGCATACGGCCATGCCCAAGAGATGGAAGCCATCCCTGGCCAGCCTCCATCTACAGCCGGCAAACTCAAGCCTGTGTTTTGAGCAAGTTTTTGCGCAGCATCTCCCATAGAGGTCATCATGTAATTGATCAAAATCGACATTCCTGTAAATGCAATACCTAAAGTTAGCGAAGAACTAAACGCCTCAGAAAACTTCATTTTCATACTCAAGCCGATAATTAACATCAGCAGGGGTACAAAAACTGCCGCACCAAGATCATTAAGAATAAAGCTTATGATTGATTGAAGTGTTTCCATTATTAACCCTCCTTAATTAATTTAATTATTTTTTCTAATTCTTGTTCTTGTCCCATGCCCGTCAGGAAAGCAACACCATTAAATACTGGAATATTAAATTCTTCTTTCGACTTTACGATTGAAACATACGCGTCCGCGTCTTTCACATAATGTTTCAATGATTTTATGTCAACAGCCTCTACTACTGCATTTACTTTTCTTTCCTTTAACAATTTTGCAAGTTTTGACGCAACCGTCTGTGAAGTTGCTACCCCTGATCCACAAGCTACAATAATTTTTTTCATAATAAATTCCTCCAATTTTTATATAGATCCATTAATTAAATCAATGATTGAATCCTTAGTGTTTACTAACCTATACTTCTGTACAAAATCTGAATCTGCAAAACATGACATCAAATCAGATAATAATCCAACTTGATTTTTCGGTTCTTTTATACCTAAAATCAAAATATCTTTCACTGGTACGATTACATCATCCGTTCCCATCTGATAAAAATCTATGTCCTCAGCAAGCCTTTTAACTGCTACAAACGGCTTTTTAATATGAATAACATCCGTATGCGGGATGGCAACCGCAAACCCGTCTAGTTGTAATCCAGTTGGATAGTTGTTTTCCCGTTCAATAATTGCCTCTCCAAAACTCTTCTCTACGTATCCTTTTTCTACCAATTCACTGGATACCTTTTCAAAAAAATCATTTTTGTCGTGAGCTTGAATATCAAGTTCAATCAATTCTTCCTTGAACAACTCTTGAAAACCCATTACCACATCCACCTCCACTTTTCATAATCCTCACTAAATGTAACAACAAATAAAAATCTTCTGAATTACCGAATTTCATACCGTGTTCCAGATAAAGCATCGTCTTCAATTTATCGAGTATTGCTTTTTCAAATGGAAACATTTCAAAAGACAAATCGTAAATTTTCTTAAATGCTTCTTCTTCAATATTTGGATCCTTTAACTTTCCAGTTAAGTTTCTGATAATGAAGTATCTTAAGTGAACAACGAATCTTGAGAACTCAATCGTTTCACGATTCAAATTGCTATTCATTTCACTCTCAATCAATTCAATGGTTTCGTTTAAAATATCGCTCAACTCAACTACATTGTTCACTTGACCAGTTTCTAATAAGCCATTCACAAAGTGCAAAGTGAAAAACGATACTTCAGCCATGGGTAAGTTCAATTTATATTTGTCCCGCAAAAACTTGATTGACCATTCCGCTGCCAGATGCTCGCTAGAAAATAAATACTTGAGCTCATAATGGAATGGTTCAGGAATATCAATCTGATTCTGATACTTCTCTTCCAGATATTGAATATGACTAGCTAGAGACAGTATAAAATTCCCGCTGAATTCCTTATTCAGCATTACTTCTGCTTGCTCTGCGATTTCTTCTGCCATCTGAATACTTTGCTCATCCACATTTTCGTAATAACCTGACCATTCACTTTTTTCTGGAGCCATTTTATATACTTTGGTGACCAGCTGTTTAGAAACTGTATCCCCTCTTTTCTTGCCAAAACCGATCCCCTTTCCAACTATAATGCATTCTTTACCGTCATCGCTCACTAGTAAAGCATTCTGATTCAGTGATTGAATAACATTCAACTACATTCCCTCCCAACAAAAAAGGCACAATCAAATAGCCCTAAAAAAGCGCTACTCAATTATGCCTGATTTAACAGTTACACTCGTATTAAATTTTGTTATCGTTTACATCCACTATGTTACGCCATGTGAAAAAAATAGTCAACAACTTTTTCAAAAAATTTATTTTGTTAGGAACAACAAGGTCAATATCGCATATTAATGCTGCATTCCACAAAATTCCCCATATGAATTCTTTACATGCATAGAATACTATCATCGTCTTGCCTAGTCGTCATTTCCGATTGTTTCGTTGTATTTTTTCTTGCTTTGATACAGTGTGTAAAAGATGCCCAGCCAGGCGATCAGCAAAATCATGTCGATGAGGTTGCCGGAAAAGGCCGTCGAGAAGAGGTAGCGGATATCGGGGCCGGCGATGGTGCTCCAGGACAGGAGTTTGCCTTCCGCTACGGTGGCTGCGCCGGTTTCGTTGGCCAATCGGGTGATGTACGGCGCGAAGAAAGTGGCTGCGTACAGGAACAAGGGTGCGGAAAAGACGCCGTGGAAAATCATTCTGGCGAGGTTGGCATCGGTCAGCAGCAAGGCGCCGATCACAAAGGACAGGTTGATGATGCCCGCAAACGGGAGGACGTTGTTGCCGGGAAGCACGATGGCGGTGAGGAGGAAGGCCGGGATCGTGATGATGACGGCCACCCAGAGTTCGTTGCGCCCCGCCAAAACGGGCCAATCCAGTCCGATGTAGACTTCCCTTCCGGAGAATTTCTTTTTCATGAAGGCCGAAATGGCTTCCGAAATCGGGGACAAGGCTTGTGAGAACAGCTTCGAAACCATCGGAAACAGCGTCAATGCTGTCGCCGCCTGGATCGCGAGTTGGAGAGCGCCCGCAAAACCGTAGCCGGCAGCCCATCCCAAAAGGAAGCCGATGATGGCACCCATGACTGAGTTTTCACCCAATATGCCGATTTTGACTTTCAGGATATTTGCGTCGAGTGGTTTGTTGAAGAATGGGATTTTTTTGAGCAGTTCGTCGATCGGAAAGAGGATGGTGGCGATCAGTGTCACGAAATGTGGGACGGTGACGCCGGGGATTCCGGTCAGTTTTTCGACTTCGGGTCCCCACATGTCGCCTGCTTTCAGTTCGAGGATGATCTGGATTGCGGCGGCCAGAAAGCCCCAGCGGACGTTGCCGGTGATGTAGGAGACCATGACTGCTGTGAAGATTTTGTTCCAAACGTTCCACATGTCGACGTTCAGTGTTTTGGTTTTGTTGAAGAGCAGCATTATGATATTTATGCCGATTGTTACCGGGAACATCAGGAATGCGTAGGGCCAGGCCCATGAGATGGAGGCCATCCCCGGCCAGCCGCCGTCGATCGCGGTCAGGCTTATTCCGGTGTTTTCTGCGAGTTTTTGGGCGGCGTCCCCCATCGATGCCATCATGTAATTGATGAGGATCGACATGCCTGTGAAGGCGATCCCCAGTGTCAATGCAGAATGGAAAGCTTGCGAAAATTTCATTTTCATGCTCAATCCGATGAGCAGCATCAGGAGCGGTACGAAGACTGCCGCGCCGAGATCGTTCAGAACGAAACTGATGGCTGATTGAAGTGTGTCCATTTTTTTCCTCCTTTGTTTGCGGGCTGTGAGTATTTTCTGCTTGTATTGTTTGTTTTGGTGATGCCTGTGTCTGTATTGTATCAGAGGCATTGTGCACAATCTTTCCACGTTTGGACAAATTTATTGAAGAAATTGTGGGAAAAGCCCACGCCGGCAGCTCCGGGGGGGACGAGTTTCGTCGGTGCTGGGGCTTTCGTTCGGCGAACGGGGCTCTCGACGGAGTTGCGGTTCCGGTAATTTGATTTCCTCCTGCGGGAGAATGTTGGCCGGAGCTGACAGATCGGAAGCACGCTCTTCTCCGGGGAGCGGACCCTTATCGGAGCTGACGGTCGCTTACCGGCACCTGCTCCGGCGAAGACAACCCTCATAGGAGCTGGGGCTTTCCTCCGGCGAACGGGCTTCTCGCCGGAGTTGGGGTTCCGGTAATCTGCTGTCCTCCTGTGGGAGAATGTTGGCCGGAGGTGGGCGCGGATGCAGAGGCTGTCCTCCGACGAACGAGGGCTCGGCGGAGGTGGCAACATCGGCCGCTCGCCTGCTCCGGCGAAGCAAACCTTATCGGAGGTGGTGCTCTCCTCCGGGGAACGGGCTTCTCGCCGGAGTTGGGGTTCCGGTAATCTGCTGTCCTCCTGCGGGAGATTGTTGGCCGGAGCTGGGCGCGGATGTGGAAGCTATCTTCCGATGAACGAGGGCTCGGCGGAGGTAGCATCGTCGTACGCTCGCCTGCTCCGGCGAGGATACCCCTTACGGGAGTTGGTGCTTTCCTCCGGGGAACGGGGCTCTCGCCGGAGTTGGGTTTCCGGTAATCTGCTGTCCTCCTGCGAGAGAATGCTGGCCGGAGATGGGCGCGGATGCGGCGACTGTCCTCCGACGAACGAGAGCTCGTCGGAGGTGGTAATATCGTTCGCTCTCCTGCTCCGGCGAAGGCAAACCTTATCGGAGTTGGTGCTTTCCTCCGGCGAACGGGCTCCTCGCCGGAGTTGGGGTTCCGGTGATATGCTGTCCTCCTGTGGGAGAATGTTGGCCGGAGCTGGGGGCGGATGTGGAAGCTGTCCTCCGACGAACGAGAGCTCGTCGGAGGTGGCAATATCGTTCGCTCGCCTGCTCCGGCAAGGACAACCTTCATAGGAGCTGGGGCTTTCCTCCGGCGAACGGGCCTCTCGCCGGAGTTGGGCTTCCGGTAATACTATTTCCTCCTGCGAGCGAATGCTAGCCGGAGCTGAGGGCATTAGTGGCTCGCTCTTCTATGGTGAGCGGACCCTTATCGGAGCTGACGCACCCATCCAGCCATCTGCTACGGCGAAACCAGCACAACCCAAAGAAAAGCGGCACCCGCATCCGGATGCCGCTTTAATAATTACTCCAAGTCTTCCCCATTCGTAGCGATGACCTTCTTATACCAATGGAACGAGTCTTTGCGTTTGCGCTCTAGCGTGCCTTCGCCGGCGTTGTTTTTGTCGACGTAGATGAGGCCGTAGCGTTTGTCCATTTCGCCGGTGGAGGCGGAAACGATGTCGATTGGAGCCCACATGGTGTAGCCGAGCAGCTCGACTCCATCTTCATCGACTGCTTTGACCATCTCGGCGATGTGGGCGCGCAGATAGTCGATGCGGTAGGTGTCGTGGATTTCGCCGTCTTCGAGTTTGTCGTAGGCGCCGAAGCCGTTTTCGACGATGAACATCGGCAATTGGTAACGATCGTAGAACCAGTTCAATGCGTAGCGCAGCCCGACTGGGTCAATCTGCCAGCCCCAATCGCTGGCTTTAACGAATGCGTTGCGCACCAGATGCTCCGACTCATCATAATCAAAGTGCGGATTCGGCTCGTTGTGCGCAACGCAGAAGGACATGTAGTAGGAGAAGCCGAGATAGTCGACTTTGCCTGCGAGCAGGTCCTTTTCGTCCTCTTCGGTGATGTCGAGGTCGAAGCCTTTGCGGGCGTAGAACTTCTTCATGTAGGCCGGGTGGTAGCCGCGCACGTGCACGTCGGCGAACCAGTAGCGTTTCTGCATGGCCGCTGACGAGAAGAAAATGTCCTCGGGTTTGCAGGTTGCCGGATAAATCGGACACATCGCGATCATGCAGCCGATTTGGAAAGCCGGATTGATGGCATGGCCGATTTTCACGGCGCGGGCGCTGGCGACGAGTTCGTAATGGGCAGCCTGGTACATCAGTTGTTCGCAGTCATCCCCTTCTTCCAGCAAGATGCCGCTGTCCTGCAGCAGGTGGTGCGCCGATTTGTAGTTGGCTTGGTTGTTGATTTCGTTGAACGTCATCCAGTAGGTGACTTTGTCTTTGTAGCGGGTGAAGCAGGCTTCGGCGAATTTCTCGAAGAAATCGATGCATTCTCGGTTGCGGAAACCGCCGTACGTTTTGACAAGGTGCCAGGGCATTTCGAAATGCGACAGCGTCACGACGGGTTCGATGCCGTGCTTGCGGCATTCGTCGAACAGGCCGTCATAGAAAGCCAGCCCCTCTTCGTTCGGCGTTGCTTCATCGCCGTTCGGGAAGATGCGCGTCCAGGCGATCGACGTCCGGAAACTCTTGAAGCCCATTTCCGCCATCAACGCGATGTCTTCCTTGTAGTGGTGATAGAAATCGATCGCTTCGTGGTTGGGATAGCTTTCCCCGGGGATGACCCCGTCCGTGACCCGGCGCGGCACTCCGTTGGCACCGGCCGTCATGACATCGGCGACGCTGAGGCCTTTGCCTCCCGCTTGCCAGCCGCCTTCAACCTGATGGGCGGCTACTGCGCCACCCCATAAAAAGTTCTTTTGCATCGTCTATATCCCCTCTTCAGCCAGTTTGGCTGCTTGTATTTTTTCCGCTTCTTCTTCCAGTTCGGCATTGATGGCCGCTTTAGTGCTAGCCACAACGAACGGCAGGTAAATGACCGTGCTCACCGCCAAACAGACGAAACCAAGGATCAGCGACATAATGTTGTTCGCGCCGGAACCGAGGAACGGAATCAGGAAGCCCGGCGTTGTCCAGGCGACGCTGTAGGCGATCGGCGGCATCAGCTGCAGTACGACCACGCTGATGTAACCGATGATGTTGCAGACGATCGGCGAAAGGATGAACGGGATGATGTAGATCGGGTTCATGACAATCGGCAAGCCGAAGATGATAGGTTCATTGATGTTGAAAAGGCCCGGAGCCAAGGACATTTTCGCGATCGAATATTGGGCTTTGTTCCTTTTTCCGACAAGGAAGATGGCGATGATCAGCCCCAAAGTTGCACCGGAGCCGCCGATGTTCCCGAAGGCATCATTGATGGATTGCCAGTTAACCGGATAAGGCGCTCCCCAGGCGGATCCGTTCTCCGCCACATAAGCCAAGTTGTCGTTCACTTGTTCGGTGAAGATGACAGAACGCAGAGCACTCAATGTGTTCGGGCCGTGGATCCCCAATACCCAAAGGAACTGCTGCACGAACACGAAAGTCAGGATTGTGCCCATCGAACTGCCCAGCGAAGTCAGCGGCGCTTGGATTGTGTTGTAGATCAGCACTTGGATTCCGTCTTCGGTTATCTGCGCGAAGACGAAATTCATGATGGCAGTCGCAACCAACGTGATGATGATCGGTATCAGCAAGTTGAATGATTTCGAAACTGCAGGCGGAACCATTTCCGGCATAGAGATGCGCAATTTTTTGTTTCTCCCTAATCTCGTCAGCAATTCGGCAACGAACAGGCCGACAAAGATGGCGACGAACAGGCCTTGTGCTTGGAAATAAGTCGTCGACAGCCCCATGCCGCCGTCCGCGAATTCTTTCGCGCCCGGGTACAGGATGAAGTAAGCAGACAGGGACGTGATGCCGCAAAGGACGCGGTCGCCGCCCATTTCGCCCGCCAGTTGGTACGCGACCAGGAATGCGATCAATAAGGACAGGATGTTGGTCGTTCCGTTGATGACGGAGCTGAGGATGGCTTGGTAATCGGTCAAATTGGGAATGAGTTCTCCTAAATTCAGCAGGCTTGCGATGAAGCCGCTTGGATCCAATAATACGTAGTTGATCAATAAGACCATCGAGCCGGCCATCGTCAGTGGGAACGACAAGGTGAAGGCGTCGCGGACAGCCGCGACGTGGCGTTGGCCGTTCAACTTTGCAGCAAAGGGAACGAAAAAGCGTTCCATGATTTCTTGGATTTTATCCATCTCTTTTCTCTCCTTTATTTCGTGTAGATTGGTATGTTACGCGGTGTTTCGGGAATTCCGGAAGGCAGATTGTGTAAACGCAATCATATTATTGCATCAGTCTAGAAGTGGCCACTTCGCTTTTGCCTTACTGGAATAAATTTAGCATCGGGCGGGGGGAAAAACAATGAGTTGGAGGCTTTCAGAAAACGGTTTCGGCTTTTGTCATTTGTTGCGGAATTGTCACAGGGCGTGACAACGTTGATGGATTGGGATTTGTGGTGGATTTTTTGGAGGAAATGGGGTTGGTTGGTGGGGGCGTTTTCCGATATAATGGGAGGAAAGGTTCAGGTCGGCTGCTGCCGGGGGACCAAGTTGTTGCGAGAAAGGAAGGCGCTTATAACGTGTTTACAATCAACCGAGTGAATAGCCTGAACGAGCTGGAAAGGCTCGTGTATGAATACATTTTGCATCATCCGAAAGAACTGGCCGGTCTGAAGGTGAAGGATGTCGCCAAAGCGGTGAACGTCTCCTCCTCCACCGTCATGCGCTTCTGCAAGAAGATGGACTGCAGTGGCTTTTCCGAATTCAAATACCAATACCAGCACTACCTGACGCAGGATATTGCCGTGGAACAGAAGGATGACGAGCTGGAGTATCTGCTGGAATTCTTTTCTTCCGTTTCGCAAAACGGGAACCATGAGAGCATGCTGGCAGCCATGGACCGGTTTATCGGGTGTGGGGATAAGATTCTGTACGGAAACGCGGGGCTGCAAGGCCAGCTGGTGCAGTACGCTTCCTATCTGCTGAACGCGGCGGGAATGGCGACGCGCTACTTCACAGATGATTCTTTCCGGCTGCGTAATTTATTGGACCTTGGCGAGAGCGGCGCCATCTTGTACTTTTCAGTGCAGCAGGACGAGGAGCTGGCTCTGAACAAGCTTTGTGCAGCGAAGGCGTTGGGTTACCGGATTTTCGTCGTGTCGAACTATGAAAATGTGCAGGTGCACAAGATCGCAGACGATATCCTGACTTATCATGTTCCTGTGCGGGATGGTGGTTGTTCGTCGCAGTTGCCGGCGTTGTATTACGTAGAGGCGCTAGCGCGGAGGTTTGGGGAAGTTCATTTGCGATAGGCTGCCAAATCATCTTATAATATCTTCAAAAAGCACAAAGAACCTGAATAGTGACAATAATTTTACTTGTCAATATTCAGGTTTATGCATTTATGCGTTATTTTTTTGAATACTTTCAAAGAGGAATCAGTAATAAGAGATTGGGATGAAAACTAAAATTATTTTCCCTAATTCTACAAACGTAGATTTTGAGATTACTTCACTTAATCAAAATACCATTCATCCGTGTCCATCAAATTTTTTGAACTCCAGATGTAGTGATCTCTCAGGCGTCTAAGAATTGATGCTGTCTCAGGATAGTCAATCCTTATCGTATTTGCATCACACTTATATTTATTGGCCATATTTTCTTCTGCAGATTCTACACTACCCCAATTCGCAACCATACCTTGTTGGTTAATTTTCCCAGTAATAAAATTAGGTACAAGGAACTCAGATATGTTTGAATCGTGCATATTCTCTTCAAAAAATTCTCTAATTACTTCATGAGGAAAAATATCGTCATCCCCATTTGGCGAGTAACTTAGCAGTGTTCCTAAACTACAAGCAGTTTCTTTCACACACATTTTTCTTTGCGCAACAGAAACAACATTTTTTACCCAATTATCAAAAGTTTCCTTGTCTATGTTTTCTTTATTGCATCCGGGAATAGTTGTTATTTTATTTAGCATCCTATAAAAAGAACTCCTATTTTTTTCACCTGCCGTGTTATTGGGAGATGCATATTCAATAATTTGAACGTATACCTCCGGTTCCCTACCAATCCATTCATTTATGCATTGCGGAAAGAAATCATACGATAAAATATCATTGAAATATAATTCAAAAGCACCTATTATTTCGATATCCTTATTCTTATTTTGATTGATTTTTTTAAAAATATTCTGAATATTATGTGGAACAACTGTATTGTGATCAAGTTGATTAATATTTTTTTCGTCCTCTAAAAATAATTTTAGTGATAGTAACAGAAACAAATGCATTTCATAATTATTATACGTTGAGTAAGCAATTGAATTAATGGCTTCGATTACACGGTTATGTTCTATCAACTTTGATAAATAGTACTCGACCTCTTGTTCATCGAGATGACTTACTGATATTAATGGTGATTTTTCCCAATAATATTCTAGTATTTCTTTTCTTTTTGATTCTAATTCTACCCATAATATCATACTAGGTGCAGCTTGGCTCAATATTTCAGCTTCTTGTTCCCATTCGATGTTTTCAGCGTGCTTTAACGTTTCAAACATAAGTTCTAAACCATTTTTATTTAGTGAATAAATTATACCTCTAAATAAATTCAGATTAAATCGAGATATTTCCAACAAAAAATCTATGTCAAATTTACCTGCCAAAACTTCCTCTGCGATTATCCTTGAAAATCCAGAAGCGTCTTCAATATACTTACAATACGCTAATATATCATCTACTCCACCACTTCTAAATATTTCTGAGATTGCTATTACCCTCTCAGAATGTATGCTCTTGTCGTCCTTTTCCATGTCAAAATCTGTTGTGCTTGAATACTGTATAGGATTATTAATTGGTGGAGAGTACTCACATAAGTACAGATATTTTAATACACCGCTGGGTTCAACTTCAGGTAATATTTTTTCTAGAAATTGGATAATTTCGGTTGGTAATAGCCACTCAGCATCAATATATTTTTTATTTTGAAAAATAGTTTTTCTAATGCTTGTTGCCAAGATTGCTCTTTGCTCATCTGGAATCTCAACGATTTTCTCCTTCACCAAATTCTCTATTATCAATTCATAACCATAATAAAAAAAATCTAAGTTCTCAAATATGATTTTTAAAACAGTGCTGTCTTTACCAACTTTTACATTTTTGAAAAAAACTTTCACAATTTTATCTCTATAATCCCTGATTACTGCATTTGTTAATGATCTTACTTCATAAGGATCATTGAACTCAATCCATTGAGGTTTACTCATAGTCAATAACGCATGATTTCTCGATCCACTCATATTTTCCACAAGCTTTAACCCCACCTGAGGATACTCTCGAATAATTTTACCCAATAATCTTATTAATTCATCTTTGTTTAATGCTGTCTGCGGAAAATAAAAGTAAAATACTTGGTTCAAACTAGAATCCGGTGTATTACCACTTGGCAATGGTAATTTTTTGTGGGCTAATCTAGTTAGTATTAATATTGCATCCACAGCATATTCTTCGATCCAAACCAATCTCTCTATTCCCCAAAGAATATGATGGTAGACATCTCCTGAGAAAATACTATTACTTCCTCCTACCTTAAATAATTCCCAAAACTCACTTTCTGAATTGTTCATTTCTTTTTTCAGTCGATCAATTATCGTCTCAGGGGAAGCTTCGGTAATCAATGGGAAAAATTCTGCAATTGAGAGCCATTGTTTTTCCGTCATAACATTGTTTATAACATCTCTTAATAAGACTGTTACAAAAGCATCCGTTGATCCAATAGAAGTCTCTAAAAATTTTGAGTCTCTTTCTTTCAAGAAAATCAGAGAGATTATTAAGCCTTCTATAAGTTGCTTTGAATACCTATCCTTTTTATCAATGATATTCGCCATGTATCTTTGTTCTTTAGGCAGATCGTACTTTGGTATTGTTTCTGAAAAAATTAACATTATTACTTTTTGTAAATTCTCAATATCTTTTCTTTTAATCTTATCTCCTAAAAACAACCACATGTCTTGAATTGAAACTACTCGATAGACTTTCCCAGCATTCACAACTGGAAAATCTTCGATTCTTGTCCAATCATCAAGTTTTGATAGAAAATTTTCACTTGATAAATCAGTTAACATTTTGAGTATTGTCAAGTCTCCTTTTGACTCTATGTTTATATAATTGAGTAACATAAGGGGAATTAAATAATCAATTTCACCACCTAACGTTGAAAGCCATCCTGGTTGTTTGATAATAGGATTTGTCGATAAATTTCGATATAAAGGCAGAAAGCACCTTTTCGTTTCTTTTTCCAAACTAAATATGGCATCCGAAGAAACTCCTAATTCTAAAAGAGATTTCTGAAACTGATCATGCTTAAACCTGTATATTTCAACTCCATCAAACTTATCTGATACGTTAGCAAGCGGAGTAAATTTACTAATAGGTAATATTGCATTGACATAGTCGGGGCAAGAAATATTCTCATCAACTGAGAAAGTAGGAACTAAAATAATGTCTTTGTTTTGCATTGAAATAACTTTATCCCATGTTTTGCTGTCAGAAACTAATATAACTTTATGGAGAATGTCTATGTCAAAACTATTCATTGCCGCTATTAAAAAAAACGTTGCTTCAATAGCTGATTCAGCCTTGATAAAGAAAAAACCTCTACTATTTTTTGAAATCCACTTCTCTATTTTTTTTACTTCTGCATCTCTGTTATTTGTGAAAAATTGGTATGTCAAAGTTGGGCTTGTGTTTCCGATCTTTTCATTCCAAAATTTTTCGGCTGTTGAAACACCATGAATACTACCATTCATGGTTTCCATCAACCAAACTGAAACACCCGGATGGTTGTCAACCCACATGCACAATGTTTGAGCATCGATTATTTTAATTTCTTTCCAATTATATAATTTAGCGGTGCAGGTTATTTTTTTCTGAATAGAAGTTCGATGATTCCATATTTTTGATGATACGAATATGAACGCTGTTTTTTCTATATCCAGTCCATCAGCGTTCTCAGATCTTTTTTTTATATCTTCATCAAATTTCCCTTGAATATCTCCGTTTGTCCCAAATTCAAATACGGAAGTTCCTATTGGAAAAAAATTGGTAGCTTCATCAACTACCAAGTAGCCATCATAACCCGGATATTGAATTCCTTTACCATATGGAAAATGAAAATTCTTAATTTTATTTGAACTACTTAGCACCAATCTGGCAACAAGTTCAGGTAGTATTTCTTGCGCTCGTCTACTGTTATCTTTACTCCAACTATCTAATTTTTCAGGTGTAATTTTATCAAAAATCATTTCCCTAGCCTCCAAGCCATCAAATTTCACTTAATTATATATGATCGAAGTTTAAACGTTTGTCCCATGGTGATCTTATGAATGATTACTTACTATTTCGAATAGGCTAAATTCAGGATAATACTGCATTATTATTCAACCAAATAACCTTGCACAATTTAATGATACCATTGTATTTTGTCACATTGCCAAAAAATTATTATGTTTTACAAAACCAAAAGAACGCATAAAACAGGACTTCTAGTTTGGGAAGTCATATTTTAAGCGTTATTTTGTTTTCTTTCATAGAGCATGTTCGCCAGTATTTCGATGAGCGCGGTAGCCGGCACTTGTGATGTCGTATCGATGACTTTCGACAGCCCTTTGTACGAGAGGTAGTACGGCAAGGTGACGTCCGCGTATTTCGACAATAGGCTGGTCTCGCTGACGGTGACCGCGATACTGGGACAACCGCTTTTTTTGAAGGATTCGACCATACGGATGACTTCCTCTCGCTCACCCGAAACGGAAAATGCGAGCGCAACCGTATTGTTTTTCGGCAATTCTACACTGTAGAACGGATCATCGATGCACAAGGAAAATTTCTTCAACGACGACAACCTACGGGCGGCATAGCGGGCCGTGATACCGGAATTGCCAATTCCGATGCAGATGATCTGCACATCCTCGGATAAAATATCCAGCGCCTTTTCCAGCCGGGCTTTGTAGAGCGGCTGTTCGAATTTCTGGATGCAGTCGATGATTTCCGAAACATTGTTGTTCGGGACGTTCGACTGGGTCTTTAGATTGTTCTTGAGCGTGTATTTCAGTTCTTTGTAGCCGGCGAATCCGCACTTTTGGCAGAACCGCAATATCGAAGCGGTCGATACTCCTGCATATTCCGCCAGTTCCCGGATCGTCATGTAGACTACGATCGGTTCGTTCTGCGAAATGCATTCGTAGATTTTGAAGTCCGTAGGGTTGAAATTGCGGATAGTTTCTGCGTTAAAAATGGTGATCACCTGCTTATCTGTTTAATTTCAACTGTTAGTCTCATACTACTGGTGGAATGAGACTATGTCAATTTGCGGAATGCTACTCGTTCAGGCTCTGCTTGTGTCCTCCAGTGAGCGCCCTTCTCGCCGGAGTTGGGTTTCCGGTAATCTGCTCAGCTCCTGCTAACGACTGTTGGCCTGAGCTGGGGTGTGGGTGGCGCGCTTTTCTCCGGGGAGCATGACCTAGTCGGAGCTGATGGTTTCAGCTCTTACCCAATAAACGGGTCAAAAACCAATATTGACCCGTTTATTTGATTTTATCAAACATTCACAATCAAACTTCCTTCAAAAAATCTCGTAATTGAAGGATATCTTTTGAGTTCCGTGTAGCTTGGCTGTGGGATAGAATCGCTTGTATTAGACTATCGGGCGTGAAGTAATTCTGAAGATACTTATAAGATGTGATGGTTTTCTCTGGCAACTGTAATTCATTTGATAAAAATGCTTTTGGTGTTTGCCTACTTTTGACTTTTTGGTATTCAGAGAACAAGCCTCTATCATGGATCATTAACATCTCAATCTCAGGTTTAGTCTGAAAAATATAGATGTTCCCGATTTTTTCTTGGTATATAGCTTTAAAATCAGGCCAAATTTCTCGATCTTGCACAATGATGATATCCATCTTGTCGTCCCGGTTAACTTGACTTAATATTCTCTGAGAAAATAATTCAATATTCTTTTTGGCTAGTTCCTGCATCGATAAAAATTGTTCCTGCCTTCGACAAAACAAGCGATGTCTTCATTAAAGGAAATACTCATTCGCCAGCACCACCATCATTTTCCGATAATGTTTCGGATATGGCACTTCTAAGCTTTGAGCGCACGCGTTTTAAATCCTTATAGGTCGGTGTATTGTTTAATTTACCACTCAAAAGCACTTCGCTTTTCTTCTTATCGTTCCGGTCTTCATCGCCCAAAACTTGCGACATTTTTTTGATTTGAATCAAATTTTCTTCCTTCGTCGCTACATAGATCATATCTGTTCTGGGAACCATATCAATGATTTCACTATAGTGAGTAGAAAATATCAAAGTCGCTCCATTTTTGTTAAGCGTATTCGCAAACATTTGAATGATATTCATAATGATGGATTTATGGAGATGATTCTCAATTTCATCAATGATCAAATAGCCGCCATTCTTCAGCATCTTTTCGATATCAATAAAGAGATTGATCCCTTTGATTGTTCCGGATGAGAGATAATTTGACAGTTCAATCAAGGGAACTTGAATGGTAGAATCATTTTTAAACGTTACTTCAACATTCGTTTTTTCACTGGGTACATCTTTAGACAGTATCCGGATCGACTCGATGGATGGATCAAAATATTTGATGTATTCCACCGGTATCGTATCTTTCGTCGTCAGCTTATTTTTATTCGTCATGTCAATTTCGTCAATGACGATATCTTGAACTTTATTATTCATTATTTTTCTGACAACAGTGGAAAAAATGGTATCGTCATCTCTCAGGAAAGCTTTTATTTCAGCAGGCAGACGAGATCGTTTTAATAACTCTTGTTGACCTCTTTTTGTTAGGTCAAAACTGAATAATTCGGATTTTTTATGACTTGGATAAACTTTTTTTGAATAAATCGTTTCTTCTGTAAAAGCAAAGTCTCCAGTTGCTGTCTTTTTGACGGATGATTCAACTTTATAAAGGGTTTTTGAATTGTAGAAATAGTTGGTAAAACGAAAGGTATCTTCAAATTGATCGGTCAGATTCTCGAAATCATTCAGGCTATCCAGCGATAAAAAGACACTGATCACCATTTTGATCAGTCTCAACTGAGTCGTTTTTCCGGTAGCGTTGGAACCTACCAAAGCTAAGGTGTTCAGTTTGTCGATCAAATCATCCACGCGCTTCACATTACCGTTTACCACATCTTCCTCAGTGACATTTTTTTCTGCCACTAAATCAAATATGACTTTCTTATTATTGAACAGAGAAAGTCCTTCAATTTCAGATCTCAACATATGAATCATACTACCCCTCCTAATATTGCAATTATACCACAAAAACATAAAAAATACGGATTATACGTATTTTTTATGTTTTTAGGATGTTATTTTATCCTCCGGTGAGCGCCCTTCTCGCCGGAGGTGGGTTTCCGGTGATATGATCTGCTCCTGTGAGGGACTGTTGGCCGGAGCTGAGGGCTGGGTGGCACGCTCTTCTACGGGGAGCAAGTCCTCGTCGGAGCTGACGGACGCTTACGGGCGCCTGCTCCGGCGAAGCCACCCCTCATCGGAGGAGCTAGGGTCTCTAATCCCCCTCGCCGGCACTCCCTATTCCCTTAACCAATTTGTTCATTATCACAAAAATCTATTGCATTCTTGCGGGGCATATGAGAATATAGTACATGTAATCGATTTTATATCAATTACAGGAGCCCTTGTGGTTCCAGCTTCTGTTTAATCCCCCCAAGGTTAAATAGACAAAGCTCAGCTTCGGCTGAGTTTTTTTGCGTTTCGGGGTCAATATCGCACAAAAATATGGGAAACTTACCTATTCTCTAGAGGTAAGTTGTGCTATGATAGTTCCATTACGTTTATATGCTTAGGAGTGAATACACAATGGTATTACCGAATTTTGAGGAAAATCTGAAAAAATACGCCAAATTGTTGGTTTCGAAAGGGATCAACGTGCAAAAAGGCCACACGATTGTCATCAACATCGACGTCGAGCAGGCACCGTTCGCGCGTCTGTTGACGAAGGAAGCCTACGAACTGGGCGCCGAGGAGGTCATCGTCAAATGGACCGACGATTTCGTCACCCGCGAAACGTACCTGCACACGTCCGAGGAGAGAATGACGAACATCCCGCAATACAAGGTGGATGAAAGTCTCGACATGATCGAAAAGAAAGCGAGCCGCCTTTCTGTCCGCTCGGCCGATCCGGATGCGCTGAACGGCGTCGACGGCAAGAAGTTGGCTGCCGTGCAAAAAGCTAATAACATCGCCTTCGATGCGCAACGCACCGCGACCCAAGCCAACAAAGTGAGCTGGACCGTCGCTGCCGCAGCCGGAACGAAATGGGCGGCGAAAGTCTTCCCTGATCTGGCTACTGAAGAGGAACAAGTCGACGCCCTGTGGAACGAAATCTTCAAGACGTGCCGCGTCTACGAAGCCGATCCGGTGGCTGCCTGGGATGCGCATGAAGCGCGCCTGCTGTCGAAAGCCGACGTTCTGAACGCCGAACAGTTCGACGCTTTGCATTACACCGCGCCGAACGGAACCGATCTGACTGTCGGTATGCCGCAAAACCACATCTGGGAAAGCGCCGGCAGCGTGAACGCGCAGAACGAGAAGTTCATCGCCAACATGCCGACCGAGGAAGTCTTCTCCGCTCCTGATTTCCGCCGCATCGACGGTGTCGTGAAATCGACGAAACCGCTGAGCTACGCCGGCAACATCATCGACGGCATGACGTTCCGCTTCGAGAACGGCCAAGTGACCGAAGTGACCGCCGAAAAAGGCGAAGACACGATCAAACGTCTGGTCGAAGAAAACGACGGCGGACGCAGCCTCGGCGAAGTCGCTCTGGTTCCGGATCCGTCTCCGATTTCCCAATCCGGCATCGTCTTCTTCAACACCCTGTTCGACGAAAATGCCTCCAACCACTTGGCGCTGGGCTCCGCCTACGCATCCAGTGTTGTTGGCGGTACGGAAATGACCCAAGAAGAGCTGGCTGCAGCCGGCCTGAACCGTTCGACTACGCACGTGGACTTCATGATCGGGTCCGCGGATATGAATATTGATGGGATCCGCAAGGACGGATCGGTTATGCCGATCTTCCGCAATGGGGATTGGGTGTTTTAAGAGTTAGTTGTTAGTTTGGTTGGCCTCCCGGGGACGGGAGGCTTTTTGTGTTTTGGGGCTTTTGCCGGAGCTGGCGGCTGCATGGGTGCGTCAGCTCCGATAAGGATCCGCTCACCGTAGAAGCGCGCGCCGCAAATCTGCCAGCTCCGGCCAACATTCCTTCACAGGAGGAAAAGCATTACCGGAAACCGCAAATCCGGCGAGCGGGTCTTTCGCCGGAGGAACCGGCGCCTCACCTTGTCCTACGGTTAGGACTGGCTTCGCCGGAGCTGGCGGCTGCATGGGTGCGTCAGCTCCGATAAGACTCCGCTCACCGTAGAAGCGCACGCTGCATATCTGCCAGCTCCGGCCAACATTCCTTCACAGGAGGAAAAGCATTACCGGTAACCCCAACTCCGGCGAGCGGACCTTTCGCCGGAGGAAACGGCGCGTCACCTTGTCCTACGGTTAGGACTGGATTTGCCGGAGCTGGTGACCGTAAGCGTTCGTCAGCTCCGATAAGACTCCGCTCACCGTAGAAGCGCGCGCCGCATAGCTGTCAGCTCCGGCTAACATTCCTTCACAGGAGGAAAAGCATTACCGGTAACCCCAACTCCGGCGAGCGGTCCGCTCGCTGGAGGTAATGGCACCGTTTTCTCATTATTAAGAATTCGTAACGGTACGGTACTTTTCTTTAGTTCTGATTTTGGATGGGCTATAATGTGGGTAGATAGTCAGACAAGTCTTCACGAAAGCAGGGTGTTTACCGTGATCGATCGAAAGAAAACAATGGAGCAGCTCGAGGAGGTTTCGCATGCGGTGGAACCGGAAAAGCCGTCCAGCATGAGTTGGCTGTATATTTTCGGGGCAGTCATATTGATTTTTGGCCTTACTCTGCTCTTCCAACAGATGAGCGGCACATCGAACGGCGAAGTCCGGCCCGCCGATATTGAGAGTCTGCAGGCGGAAATCGCTGAGCTTAAGGGTACCATTTCCGATATGGAAGAGCGCATTGATGCATTGGAAAATGAATGAGTTTCTGGCGGCTGAACGGCCGCCTTTTTTGTGCTTTCCGCATTTCAGTGACTCCCGGGAACTTTTTTCAGATGGGTATGGAAATTGCACGCATTAAGTGATACAATGGATAGTGTTCTGTTGGTCCTATAGCTCAGCGGATAGAGCACTCGTTTCCTAAACGAGGTGTCGGAAGTTCAATTCTTCTTAGGGCCGTCATATAAAACAAAAAAGCGAACTTCCGACAATTTTATCAATTTGTCGGAAGTTCGTTTTTTCTTGGCGTTTATTTTTTTAGCATTCCAGGTTGGTTGTCGGAAGTTGAACATACCTTTCTTTTCGAATCGCCGACTAATATAGGCATTGTCGACTGTTCGGCGTTCTCTACTTTGCGTTCGACCGACACCAATCAAAAATAGAAAGATCGGAGCCCTCTCGTGAAGGGTATCCGATCTTTTTGCGTATTCTTTTTTGTCTTTCGGTATCCTATTTTGCCTTGAAATAGTATCTTCTGCTCTGGAAGTCGCCTTTGATGATCGGATCGACGTAGAAGCCGCTGTGCATCAGCTCGGTCGCGCTGAAAGCCGCATCCAGCTCGCCGCAGTGGTAGTCGCGCGCCGGATCCAGTCCGCGCAGCTTGATGATGTCGAGCGGCGGTGCCGCTTGGGCAAGCACGCTGTAGTAGTACAACAGGCATTCCGATTGATCCTCGGAAACGAACGCCCAGATCGTCTGGTTCTTCTCGAACGGGCTGCGCAGGCGGTGGAAGGCGCCGTACTGCACAAGCCGGCGGAACTGTTTGTAGTCGACCACTTGCCGGCGGATGATCTGTTTTTCTTCCTCCGTCAGCGTGGTCGGATCGAGTTCGTAGCCGAGGACACCGGCCATCGCGACATCGCCGCGCATCGCCAGCGAAGTGATGCGGTGGGTCTGATGGTTCGGGACGGCCGACACGTGCGCGCCCATCGCCGAAATCGGGTAAACGAGGCTCGTGCCGTACTGGATCTGCAGCCGCTGGACGGCATCGGTGTTGTCGCTGGTCCAGCTTTGCGGCATGTAGTGGAGGATGCCCGGGTCGAAGCGTCCACCGCCGCCGGAGCAGCCTTCGAAGAGGATTTCCGGATAAGCCTGCACCAGTTCCTCCATCATGGCGTAGAGCCCGAGCACATAGCGGTGGGCCGTTTCGCCTTGGCGGTGCGGCGGCAGCGCGCCGCTGTGGACTTCCGTCAAGTAACGGTTCATGTCCCATTTGATGTAATCGATCGGCACCTGCTCCAGAATGGCGCGCATCTGGTTGAGGATTTCGTCCCTGACTTCTTTGCGGCTGAAATCGAGCACCAGCTGGTCGCGGCTCAGCGTCCGCTCCCGCCCCGGGATCTGCAGCGCCCAATCCGGATGCGCCGCGAACAGTTCGCTCGCTTCGGAAATCATTTCCGGTTCGAACCAGAGGCCGAACTGCATCCCTTTGCCGTGCGCATAATCGGCGATGCCTTTGAGCCCTTCCGGCAGCTTCTCCCGGTTCTCGGTCCAGTCCCCCAGCGAGCGCCGGTCGTTGGAGCGCGTCCCGAACCAGCCGTCGTCGAGCACGAACAGTTCGATGCCCAGCTCGGCGGATTCATCGATGATGGCGCGGATCTTTTCGCCGGTGAAATCGAAATAGGTCGCTTCCCAATTGTTGATCAGGATCGGCCGTTCCTTCTTGCGGTGCTGCCCTCTTGACAGGTTTTCCCGGAACAGCGTGTGGAATGTCTGCGACATCCCGTTCAGGCCTTCCTCGGAATAGACCAGCAGCGCTTCCGGCGTCTGGAAGGTGTCCTCCGGCTGCAGTTCCCAGGAGAAGCCGCTCGGATTGATGCCCAGCCCAACGCGAATCTGGCCGTATTGGTCCATTTCGACCAGCTCTTCGTGGTTGCCGCTGTAGATCAGGCTGAAGCCGATTGCGGCGCCTTTGTCTTCCGTGCAGTTCGGATCGGCGAGCGCCACGAAAGGATTTTGTTGGTGGCTGCTCGTTCCCCGCTTGCTGTCGAAGATCTTGATGCCCTTCGTGACCGGTTCGCGGACGATGCTGCGCTCCTGTCCCCAGGAACCGTTCAGATGCAACAGATCCCATTCCTGATACGGCAGATCGATGCTCA